>NZ_ARYH01000002.1:300000-461940 GCF_000685235.1 Hyphomonas adhaerens MHS-3 | reverse complement strand
GCGCTTCGGCGCCCGCCACTTATGATTTTATTGCGGCCCGAGCACGATGCGAAAGCAAACCGAAGCCGGGCCGGTGCCGCAGGTAACAAAGGTCCAGGAAGATGAAATTCCACCACATATCAAAATCGATCCTGTCGACGACGGCGCTGGCACTCATTCTCGCAACGCCGGCTGTCGCTCAGGAAAACACTGAAGCCGAACAACCCGAGGAAGCGCGCCAGCTGGAAACGGTCGTCATCCGGGGTGAGTTCATTCCCGCGCCGCAGCGCGAGACTTCGCAGGTCGCAAGCTTTCTCGGGGCGGAAGATCTTGCCCGTCAGGGTGACACGAACGCCGCTCTGGCTCTGACACGCCTCAGCGGTCTCAGCGTGGTTTCCGGGAAGTTTGCCTATGTCCGGGGTCTCGGTGACCGCTACTCGGCGGCGCTGCTGAACGGTTCCCCGCTGCCAAGCCCGGAGCCGCTGCGCCGCACCGTCCCGCTGGACCTGTTCCCGTCGAATGTTCTTGACGGTGCCGCTGTCCAGAAAACCTTCTCGGTTCAATATCCCGGCGAATTCGGCGGCGGCCTGATCGACCTGAAAACTCTGCGGATGCCGCGTGAGAACTTCCTGAACGTCAAGCTGGGGACAAACTGGAATACTGAGACGTCAGGCCAGGAAGGCATTTATGTCCATGGCGGCGACTATGACTGGCTTGGTTTCGATGATGGTCTGCGGGACATTCCGGGCCCGCTCGGGGCTGTGCTTGCTTCCGATCAATCCCTGGGCAGCTATACTCCTGATGAAATCGAAGCGGTCGGCGAAAGCCTTGTGAACTCGCCCCTCTCCGTGATCCAGAATGGCGATCTCGGACCGAATTTTGAAGGGTCGGTCGATGGCGGCATGTCCTTCGACAAAGGTGACTTTGAGATCGGTCTGGTCGGTGTCGCCGGCTATGATCAGGAATGGCAAACGAAAGACGCGGTTCGCCAGTACGTTCAGGGCTCCGTTCTGGGCTCGGATTTCCAGTCACTTCAGACGAACCTGACCGCGACTCTCAACGCACTTGGGTCTGCGACGGTTGAATGGGCCGAAGGGGAGGTACAGGGGACCCTGTTCTATGTGCACTCGACGTCCAAGGAAGCCCAGATCGATGAAGGGATTGACTTCAACGCTCAGGGCAGCACGGGCCTCGTGCACGATGAATCCTCTGGCTGGTTTGAGCGTGGCCTGACTTTCGGTCAGCTTCGGGGTGAACATTATATCGGTGATCTGACCTTCTCCTGGCGCGGATCTATGGCGCAGTCGACTCGTGATGCACCATATGAGCGTTCTCTTCGCCGCTTCATCGATAACGAAGGGAACATCCTGTATTCTGTCGCCAACAGCTACGACATCCGGTTCTCCGAGCTTACGGACGACAATGTCAGCTTTGGCGCCGATCTGAAGTATGAAACGACAATTGACGGCACACGCGAGGCGATCATCTCCGGTGGTTTCGATTCGTCGAGCACAGATCGTGATTATGAGTTCCTGGCGTTCCGGTTTGCGGGTGGCAACTCGCTGCCGATGGATGTTCAGATGGCACGCCCGGATTATCTGTTCTCTCCGGATAACATCGATCCGGCCCGGTTCGTCCTGCAGGAAGTCACGACACCGAACGACTCCTATGCGGCAGGTCTTGATGTCATGGCTGGCTACGTGCAGGCCGATCTGGAATTGTTTCCTTTCATCCGCACGACGCTAGGCGCTCGTTATGAGACAGCCGAAGAGACCGTCCGGACGTTTGACCGCTTCGGTAACCCGGGTGCGGGGGATGTGAATCTCGAGAACGATTACATTCTTCCGTCTGCCACCTTCACGTGGAACTTCGCAGACGACCTTCAGATGCGCCTCGGCTATTCGCAGACGATTGCCCGCCCGCAGTTCCGCGAGCTTGCCCTGTCGAACTATTTCGACCCGGAAACCGAGCGCTCCTATCGGGGCAACAGCGGTCTCGTGGACAGTGAGCTGACGAACTACGATGCGCGCCTTGAATATTACATGGGCCGGAACGAGTTCATCACGATCGGTGCCTTCCACAAGGAGATTAAAAATCCGATTGAAGAGGTTCAGTTCTCGACCTCGACCTTCGTCTTCGAAACGACCTTTATCAACTCCCCGAAGGCTGTCCTGTCAGGCGCCGAGTTTGAATACCGGACACGTTTCGACATGCCGATCTCGAACCCATGGTTTGACGACCGGGAATGGCTTTTCTCCGCAAACTACACCTATACCTCTTCCGAGGTGCAGGCCGACGAAGGCGATCGGGTCTTCGATCCGATCTCCCGTTCGCTGCGGGATGCCGCCCTGTATGGCCTCGATGGGTCATCGCTGCAGGGGACACCCGAGAACATTGCGAACCTCCAATTCGGCTGGGAAAGCGATGTTGAGCAGATGACGCTGCTTCTCGGCTGGGTGGATGAACGTATTCTGCAACGCGGGCTCGACCAGCCTGGCGCAGAGCTGCCGGATATCATCGAAAATCCGGGGGTCCAGCTGGACCTCGTCTATCGCCGTGATTTCACCGTGGCTGGGCGGGATTTCACGCTCGGTCTGAGCGGTCGTAATCTGCTGAACGAGGCGCATGAGGAGTATCAGTTGAACGACAATGATCTCGGCCGGACGGAATTTAACACCTACGACCGGGGGCGGAGCCTTTCGGCCAGCTTGACGCTGCGCTTCTAATCCCTTTGCCGCCGCGGTGATCCCGAGCCGCGGCGGCAGAATTTTCCAGTTAACTGAGAAAACAGCAGGTTTCTCATAAATATCTGTAACTTGCGTCACAAAAGTACGAAATATCTCATGTAAACGAACGGCCTGAAGGCGGTCCTTCGGCAACTGGCTTGGTCTCAACTCCGTCCGGTGCATCGCAGACGTGAGAATGTCAGACGATCCACCGCCATCGATACCAGGTGGCAAGAAGTATGCAGTGAGAGTTTGCGTTTGGGATACACCCGGCGCATTGCATCGGTTTTCTGCCAAAGATGTCGAATGACTCTCCTGAGAGTTGTGCAGAAGTCCCGTTATGGGAGTCAGGACGTTCATCTTGGTAGTGAAGCCTGTAGAATGCAGGTTCCTGGTCTGCTCGGTGTGGCTAACTCACACTCAGGCGGATTATGGGCGAAAGGACGTGGAAGTTGAGTGAGATTGCTGGTTTTGGTGATCGGACAGGATTGTCTGTGGCCGATTTCGGGCGTCTGCTTCTGCGCAGTGCCGGCCCGCTTATTCGCGTCGCAGAAATCTGTCTGGTGGCCGTGATCGCCCTCCTGCTGGCTCGCCTGGCCTGGATCGCCATCGAACCAGGCGGCGCTGTCATGGGCGTGCAGCCGATGGGGGAGGTTTTTCGTCAATCTCCAGGCGGCACGTCACCGGTCCTGACGGGTGACATGTCCCTCCTGACGACCCTCGATCCCTTTAATCGGGCAGGCGAGGTGGCCGATCTGGCACAGGAAGCCCCTGAAACGAAGCTCAATCTCGTTCTGAAGGGCGTCCGCGCGTCTGCAGATGGCACAGGTGTTGCGATGATCGTGATGCCGAATAACCGGCTGAACACGTTTGCGCCTGGCGAAACCATTCTGGATGGGGTTGTGCTGGACCGGGTTTATGGGGATCGCGTGACTTTGCGCAAGGACGGCCAGATCGAGGCCCTGCTGATGTCGAGCGGCGCAGACAGGCTGTCCGTTCTGTCTTCGCCCGAGGACGCCGGGACGAAAGTCTCAGGCACACGTTCTGCCAGCAGCGATGACCTGATCAGCACGACGGCCACAGACTTTCTCGCCAATCTCGTGATTGATCCTGTCCATCGGGGACAGGATTTTGTCGGTTATCAGATCAGCAGCCGGGGCAATGCGGCGCTTCTTGAGCGTTCCGGATTGAAGCCCGGCGACATCATCCTGTCCGTTGATGGGGTTTCAATCGGTTCGGCCGGACCGGGTGAACTCGCAATGAAATTGTCTTCATCCCGCAAAGTCCGCCTCAGAATTGATCGCGATGGCCGCCAGGTCGATCAGATATTCACGCTGCCGGAGAATCCGTAGCTCATGAAACTCAAATCCGTCCTCTCTGCCGCGCTACTGGCCGCGACTGCGCCAAATGCATTTGCCCTGGCTGGCGAAAGCGGTCCGGAACCATCGCGCCACATCATGAATTTTGACGATGTCGAACTGTCTGCGCTGATCGCGGATGTTTCGACTGTCACCGGCTACACGTTCATCGTTCATCCCGATGCCCGTACCAAGCGCGTGACTGTGTCCTCGTCCACACCTCTGACGCGCGATCAGGTGTTCGATGTCTTCCTTTCAGCCTTGCGGGTTCATGGGTTCACAGCCGTTCCAGCCGGTCGATCGACGTATCGGATCGTTCCGGAGCGCCAGGCCGTATCGGACGCCAGCACTTCGGCAAGCGACGCCAATACATTCACAACCGAGATCTTTGCGTTGAAGCACTCCTCGGCGCGCGACGTTGCCGCGGTCATCAAGCCACTGATCGCCGAGCAGGGCCAGGTCGTCGCCAACAATGCCTCGAACACGCTGGTCGTCGTCGACTATGCGTCGAACCTGCCGCGCCTGCGAACCATGTTGGAGCAAATTGACTCGGATCCTTCGGTTACCCAAACGATCAGCCTGAAGAATATACCGGCACGGGAAATGGCGACCATCCTGACGAGCCTCTCAGTGCCGCCGGGTGAGAATTCCTATTCCGTGGATTTCCAGGCCGTCGCGTCTGATACAGGCAATGCCATCGTCCTGAAAGGCGATGAGGCTCTCGTAAAGCGTGCGATTGAAGTCAGCCGGGAACTCGACTCGCATGACCGGACAGAAGACACGCTCCGGGTCATTCCATTGAACAATGCAAACGCAGTGGACCTCGTGCCAGTGCTCCAGCAGATGGCCGGCGCGATGGATGCCCGCCGCGCTGCTGGTGGCGAACCGGACGCGTCGACGACAATTGCGCATCACGAGTCGACCAACTCCCTGGTCATCAGTGCACCCCCGGAAACCCTGAGTGCCCTCGAACGGATTGTGACCGATCTTGACCGGCGCCGGTCTCAGGTTCTGGTTGAGGCGATTATCGTGGAGATGTCAGATGATACGGCGCGGGAACTCGGGTTGCAGTTCCTCGTGTCGGGTACGAATGACTCGACCGTGCCGTTCGTCTCGACAAATTATTCGCGGTCTGCCCCCAGCATGCTGGCGCTCGCGGGGGCGCTCAGCTCCAACACGCCATTCAATACAGGCACCGCCGAAACCAATCCCTTTGCCGAAGCGGCCGTCAATTCTCTGCTCGGACTGTCAGGTCTCAGCATAGGCGTTGGGGGACAGGACGGAGACACATTGTTCGGGGCAATCCTGACGGCCGTGGAGAACGACACGCAATCCCGCATCCTGTCCAAGCCTTTCAACATGACGCTCGACAATGGAACGTCGTCTCTTCTCGTCGGTCAGGAAGTGCCTGTCGCGACGGGAGAGGTTCTGGGAAATGCCAACACAAATCCGTTCCGTACGGTTGAGCGCAGGGATGTCGGTGTCGGCCTGGATGTGACGCCCCGGATTTCAAACGACGATACAATCCGTCTTGATATCACGCAGGAAGTTTCCAACATCGCGCAGGCGATCACGACCGGGTCCAGCACGGATCTCATCTTCAATACACGCAAGATCAGTACGAGCGTCATCGCCGACAATGGCGAGATAATCGTTCTGGGCGGCCTGGTTGAGCAAACAGAAAGCGTCACGAACGAGAAAGTGCCCGTGCTGGGGGATATTCCCGTGGCCGGGCGGCTGTTCCGTTCCGAGGGGAAGGGGCTTGGCCGTACCAATCTCATGGTCTTCATCCGCCCGACAATCGTCCGCAATCGTGACGATGCGCGCGCTGCGACGTCGCGTTCCTATCGTTACCTGCGTGCGCAGGAATTGTGGACCGGAGAGGGCGACAGCGGGGAGTCTCTCGACCGCTTCGTCAATCAGGTTCTGGGGAGCCCGCCTCCGCAATGACCACTGCGCCTGCCATCCAGCAATTCACTTATGCCTTCGCGAAGGACAAGGGGGTTGTTGTCTTGCCTGGACGGGATGTGTTGACGCTCGGCATGCGGGCGGGCGCTGACCCGTTGGTGCTTCTTGAAGCGCGGCGCGCCCTGGGCTCAAGCTTCGAGCTTGAGCCGCTTGATCGCGATACCTATGAGCGCACGCTGGCGGACGTCTTTACGGCTGATGCATTGGCCGGGGACAGCGTCGACGCCGCGGTGGATGCCCGTGGCGGACTGGAAAGCCTGATCGACGATCTGCCCAAGGCGGCAGATTTGCTGGATGGCCAGGATGATGCGCCGGTCATCCGGTTGATCAACGGCCTGATCCATGAGGCAATGAAACAGCGTGCCTCCGATATTCATATCGACCCGTTCGAAGAGACGCTGTCCATCCGTTATCGGATTGATGGGGATCTTGTGGAGGTTTTAACGCCTCCGCGGAAACTGGCCGCGCCGATCGTCTCCCGTATCAAGGTCATGTCGCGGCTCGACATTGCAGAGAAGCGCCTCCCGCAAGATGGCCGGATTTCCCTGTCGGCCGGTGGAAAATCCATCGATGTGCGGGTTGCGACATTGCCGACCCGTTACGGCGAGCGCGTTGTCCTTCGATTGCTGGATACAAAGAATGCTCTGCTGAATTTGACCGATCTCGGTATGGACGAGGACACGTATCAGCGATTTGCTGAAACGCTTAGCCAGCCCAATGGTGTGATCCTTGTGACCGGGCCGGTCGGGTCCGGCAAGACCACGACACTCTATTCTGCCCTGTCGCGGCTCAATACGGGCCGTGACAATATCATGACTTTGGAAGACCCGGTCGAATACGGCCTGCCAGGCATCAGCCAGACCCAGATGGACCACAAGGTCGGCCTGAACTTTGCCGCCACGCTGCGCTCCATCCTGCGGCAAGACCCCAATGTGGTGATGGTTGGCGAGATCCGCGATTCTGAAACGGCCGAAGTGACCTTCGAGTTCGCGTCGACCGGACGGTTGGCACTCTCCACCCTTCACACCAACTCCGCGTCCGGTGCGATCACGCGTCTTCGTGATATGGGCGTTGAAGATTACCTTCTGTCTTCAACACTGCGCGCCATTATGGCCCAGCGGCTCGTGCGCAAGCTTTGTCCGGTTTGCAAGACATCGCGGACTGCAACGCATGCGGAGTGCGATGCCCTCGGTCTTCCGGGGGACACCGAATTGACGGTCTATGATCCGCAAGGCTGTATTTCTTGCGCGCAAACCGGGTTCACCGGCAGACTTGGCGTTTATGAGCTTCTGGTTGCGGATCGCGCGATCCGGAACATGTTGGGCGAAGGCGCGTCTGAAGATGCGATCGACCAGGCGGCATTCGCCCGCCATGATCGCCTTCTCGATAATGCCCGCCGTTATGTGATCTCCGGAGAGACCAGTGTTGCGGAAGTCCTGCGCGCCTGCCGCAAGGGAGGCCAGTAATGGCCGCTTTCGAATATGTTGCCCTTGATGCCGACGGCAAGCGCCGTTCAGGCATTATCTCGGCAGACAGCGCGCGTTCGGCCCGTAAGGAACTTCGCCTGCGGGACCTGATGGTCCTGAATGTCGACCCGGTCACAGAAAAGCAGTCGAAAGTCACGATTCGCCGCGGCCGGCTGAGCGACAAGCAACGTGTGCTTCTCGTCCGGCAATTGTCCGTGCTGCTCAAGTCCGGTCTGGCTGTGGAGCAAGCGCTCGGTGCCTGCGCAGGAAACGAAAATCCGGTGAGTGTACAAAAAGCTGTTCACACGGTTCGGGCAGATGTTGTTGAAGGCGCCCGCCTGTCTGACGCGATGGCATTGGCGCCGGATGCGTTCCCGCCACTTGTGCGCGCCGTGACGGCGGCAGGCGAGATGTCCGGCAAGCTGGGTGACATTATGGAGCGCCTCGCAACCTATCTGGAGCGAAGCTACCAGCTACGTCAGAAAGTCCGGGCGGCGCTGATCTATCCGGCACTTCTGACCGTCATGGCGATGGGAATGGTGATCGCGCTTATGGTCGTCGTCGTGCCCCGTCTTGTGGAACAGTTTGACCTGTTTGACGCCCAGTTGCCGCTGCTCACGCGGATCGTGATTGGCCTGTCCAATGGCGTGCGGGAGTACGGTATTCTCATCGTACTTGTCCTTGCCGCCCTGATCTTCCTTGGTGTCCGCCTTTTGCGCCAACCGGCCATACGCCGCAGTCTGGACCGGTTCGTGTTGCGGTTGCCGTTGATCGGACCCCAGACGCGCATCGTCGCTGCCGCACGTTTTGCCCGCGTTTTTGCGACCTTGTCTGCCTCCGGGGCGACGGTCCTCGAAGCGCTCGAGGGGGCAAAGGGCGCGGCCAATAATACGGTCATCGCCGATGCGACCGACTTCATCGCCGAACGCGTTCGGGAAGGGGGCTCCCTGTCAGGCGCCTTGGCCGCCACAGGCGTCTTTCCCCCGATGATGGTTCACATGGTCACGAGCGGCGAAGTTGGCCGTGACGTGTCCGGAATGATGAACCGGGCGGCAGATTTTCTCGATACAGAGTTCGAAACGGGCTCAGCGGCGCTTCTGGCGCTCGCCGAGCCGCTTATAATCGTGCTGATGGGCGGAATCGTCGGCCTGATCGTCATGTCGATCATGCTGCCGATCCTCCAACTCAACACGCTCGCCATGTCATAGGAGACAAAGTCATGATGCCAGTCAGGAAGATTGTCAAAACCCGCCGCAAGGACGCCGGATTTTCCCTGGTGGAGCTGATGGTCGTCATCTTCATCATGGGCCTGCTTGCGACCCTGGTGATCATCAATGTTGCGCCTGTCGGGGAACAGTCCCGCGTCGGCAAGGTGCGTGCCGATATCGCCGCATTCGAAAGCGCGCTCGAAATGTACAGCCTCGACATGTACGCCTATCCGAGCGCCGAAGCCGGACTTGCCGCGTTGAAAACGCCGCCGGCGGGCGCTGACATCGCGACCTACCGGCCGGGCGGCTATGTCAAACGGCTGCGAGATGACCCATGGGGAAATCCTTACCGGTATGATGTGCCGGGTGCCCGCTCGGGCGGTGCATACGACCTTTATTCATCTGGCCCGGACGGCAAGGCCGGGACGGCTGACGATATCGGCAACTGGGAATAGGCTGGCCATTGGATAGCATCATGCATCGGGATGGCGGCTTCTCTCTTGTGGAGATCATGGTCGCCCTGTTCATCATGGCGCTCGCCAGCGCCCTGGTGGTGATGGTGATGCCATCCCGGCCTGATGCGTTGAATTCAGAAGCAGACCAGTTCGAAAAGGTGATGAACCGCTCGCTGGATCAGGCCATCAGCCGGGGGCAGGCGCAAGGCATCCGCATCGAAGAGAATGCATACACGGTTTACACCCGGATCAATGGCCGGTGGGTGCCGGTGAGCGATGTGAGCCGGCGTGTGTCAGATGGCGTTACCATCCGTATGCTGGGAAAATCAGATCCGAAATCAGATGAGGCGCTCCCGCAAATTGTTCTGGATGCTTCAGGCATTGTATCGGGCCCGGACGTGCGTTTTTCAAAAGGAGTGCGTACACGCGACTTCGACTTGCCAGGGCAGGCAGGATGACGGATCGCGGCTTTACTCTGGCGGAAGTGCTCGTGGCATTGGTGGTGTTTTCCATCTCGGCCATCGGACTTGCGCATCTGGTTACCGAAACGACCGCCAATGCGGGGCATACACGCAGTTTGTCGCTTGCGCGGATTGAAGCGGACAACCGGCTGGTCGAAGCCGTCGCCGACACCGCCACGCTCAGGGCCGGCTCCACTTCGGGAGAGAGCGTCCAGCGCGGGCAGGCATTCGACTGGGTGCGCGAGATTGAAATCAGGGATGAAAGCGGCCTCGCGGGAATTCGTGTCACAGTCTCCGATGCAGCGACCGGCCAGCAGCTGGCTCTGCGCGAAACGCTGGTTCAGGTGAAGCCATGAAGCGCGACGCAGGTTTCACACTCATAGAAATGCTGGTCGCCCTGGCGCTGACCTCGATGATCGCGGTTGCGGGGTCGACATTACTCATAGGGACGGTGAGAGCGTCTGACCGGCTTGGCAAAACGACGGAGAACGTCCGTGGTATTGAACTCGCTCACACGCTCATGCGGGACGATTTTGCAAATATCCGGATGCTGATCGGTGATGCCGGGCGGCCGGATTATACGTCGGAGCCGTTTGTTGTCTTCGTGCGCGACGGCTGGAGCCACCCGGTTCCGGACGACAATCGCGCCTCGCTTCTGGCCGTGGAATACAAGTTGCGGGATGGCACATTGACCCGGCGCGCCTGGCTCAGGCCAGATCCGGCAACGGATACCCCCCATGTTGACCGTGTGCTCGCCACGGGTCTGTCGCGCATGACGGCGCGCTATTTCGATGGCCGGGAGTGGCTGCCTGAATGGGGAGCTGCCACGAAGGAGCTGCCGGCAGCTGTCGAACTGACACTGGAATACTCAGACAGGGATGTGCTCACCGAACTCTTCGTTGTGGGAGGGGGTGGGTGATGCCAACCGCTGACAAGGAACAGGGGGCGAGCCTCCTGTCGGTCCTGGTGATTGTCATGTTGATGTCGGTGGCGGCGGTTGCCGCAACCGATGCACTTGCCCGGTCGGTGATGGTCATCAAATCGTCTTCGGCGCGCGCAGAAACCTTCTGGACGGCACGCGGCGCGGCGCAGGCGGCGGGGACTTATCTCACCAAGGCAATGACCTTGAATGAAGGGGCTTTGAACGCCGAGTCCGAGCTGTTTGCTCAGCCAACCACCCTGCCGGCAGGAAACGGCGTGGTTGTGGTGCAGGCGCATGAAGCGTCCAACTGCTTCAATCTGAATGCCCTGATCAACAGTGCCGGTGATGGTGAAGTAAACGATGCATCGCTCGAGTCTTTCGATGACATGCTCGTCGCGGCCGGATTTGACGATGCGGAAGCAGAGTCCCTGGCACAGAAGCTGGCCGACTGGATCGATGCAGATGGCTCAACCCGCACTTATGGCGCAGAAGACGGATACTATGTGTCTCAGGCAGAGCCCTATCGTGCTGCCAATACAAAATTGCGCAGTATTAGCGAATTGAAAGCGATTGCCGGATATGATGCAGAGATCGTGGCGCAAATCGAAAGCTTGGTGTGCCTTCGTCCGGCGGAAGAACAGTCCGTGCTCAACATAAATACATTGACCGTGGGGCAGGCACCTCTTCTAGTTGCCCTGTATTCCAGTGAGCTGTCTCTTGATGATGCGCGGGCCATAATTGACTCCCGCCCGACAGGAGGATGGTTGAACAAGGATACCTTCACGCAACAGGACGCAATTATGAAAATTGCGCCAGACGTCCGTGACGAAATGGCGATTTCGCTGGTGTCGAATTATTTGTCGGCAGATATCAGCGTCGGAACGGGCGGTCTTGTGACTGATTACAGGGCGCTCTACCAGCGCGCCGAAACCGGAGTCGTCTCTCTGGTCTCCCTGGTTCGGAGGGAATTCTAATGGCGCGTCATCTCATTGCCCTTCTGCCGGCCGAGGGAGAAGCCTGGCGCTTTGCTGCCGTGGGAGCAGGCGACATCACCCTTTTGCCACCACACGAGAAACCTGCCTCGTCTGACGGTGTAACGGTTGTCGTGCCAGCGACGGAGGTGGCGGTCGCCACGGTCCGTCTGGTTGGCACGCGCCGGGCCGACTGGCTGCGGACAGCACGCTTTGCTGTCGAGGACGATATCTCCGTACCGGTGGAGAATTTGCACGCCGCGATTGGCCAGCGTAGCGGTGCCGGAGATGAGGGAACCGTCTGCATGGTGGCGCGGGAGGTCATGGACGGCTGGATGCAGCGCCTGACCGAAGCCGGGCTGGAAGATGCCCGCCTGGTTGCTGATGTGACGCTGCTGGAGGCAGGCTCACCGCCGCTGGACATGGGCAGCCATATCATCGTCTCCGCAGAAGACCGCCGGTTCGCGATCGACAAGTCTCTGCCGTCGGATCTCGTCTCCGCGCTGATACAACGTGCAGGACAAGAACCGGAGGTGGTGGACGATCCCTTGCTGGCGCTCGCGCAACGTTTCTCGGCAGGTGAGACAGGCATAGATCTTCGTCAGGCCGATTATGCCCGCAAGGCCGAATTGCCAATTGATCTGAAACGGTTCCGCCTTCTGGCCGGTCTGGCGGTCGTTTGCGCGCTGGCCTGGGGTGCTTACACGTTTGCCAGTATTCTCGCGATGAACCAGCTTGAGGCGGTCCTCGATCGTCAGACGCGGGCGAGTTTCGCTGCCATGTATCCGGGGCAACCCGTCCCATCGAACATCGTGGCCGCTGTCCGTGAGCGCTCTGGCAGCGCCCAGACGCCGGTTGCAGGCTTCCGTGAAATGGCCGGGGTGCTCTACGCTGCGCTGGCCAATCAGGAAGGCGTCCGCCTCTCCAGTCTGCGCTACGATGCCGATACGGGGCAATTGCAGGCGAAACTCGTCTACAGCGCGTTCGGGGATGATGAGACCCTCAAGAACGCGATCGAAACGGGCGGCCTGTCTGTCCGGCTCGGAGATGCGCGCGTCGAGGATGGCCGGGTTGTCGGCGATTTGATACTGGAGCAGGCATCATGACGGAATTCTGGTCCACCCGGTCTATTCGGGAACGTCTGCTGATCCTCCTTGCCGGTTTGCTCGCCGCAGCATTGCTCACCAATCTGCTTGTGGTTCGCCCATTGCTGACCGCGAAAAGCGATGCGGCGGCATCGCTGGCCGTTGCTTCACGGACGCTGGATGTCGTGTCTGCGGCCCGGCCGGCGTCCAATGCCCACCAAACGCCAGGTGCTTCCGGTGTGGCGGGCGAAGACCTGCGCTCGAGGCTGGTCGGACTGGCTGCCCAGCGAGGCATTTCCGTTTCCAGGCTGCAATCGAACGAGCGCGGGGCGATCATTATCCAGTTCGATCAGGTCTCGGTGCAGTCGCTCTTCGCCTGGCTGGAGGCCGCCGAGCGTGAACTGGGGGCGGAGCCCGCCCAGGCATCAATATTTTCTGACGCGGCAGGCACGGTCCGCGCGAGTTTCGAGTTCCGGGGTGGTGCATCGTGATGCGCAAGATTCTGCTCCTATCCATATTCATTGGCGTCCTGGTCCTCACGCTTGTGGCCAGAGCTCCGTTGTCGTTCATTCTGAAGCGATCAGGCATCGTGCAGCAGGGTGTGTCCTGGCAGCAGGCGCGCGGCACATTCTGGCACGGCCAGGTGACGGGCCTCTCTGTACGGGGAGATCCCATCGGCGCGGTGCAGGGGGACTTCAGTCTCTTGCGAATGGTACAAGGCCAACCGGGGCACCTGATCCGGTGGAGCGGTCCGCAGGGACAGGGATCGGCGCTGGCCGCCATGTCCGGTCCCGGCATAAAGGTCCGGAAGGGGCGGGCAGCGATGACATTCGATGCGACCCGTATCTCCTCTGTTTTCCCCGCTCAGGACGTTTCCCTGCGTTTATCCAATGTCTCAATTGACGCCAACACCAAAGGTTGCCAGTCGGCCAGCGGCGATGTGCGCACCGACGCGCTATCGACGATTTCCGCCGTTTACGGAGCAAACTGGCCGGAGCTGGACGGCTCTCTTTCCTGCGTGGATGGGGAGTTGGTCGTTTCAGTCGAAGGCAGGGCCGCGGATGGAACGCGCATTGCGGCGAAGTCTTCCCTGCAGGGCAATGGCCGACTGGAACTCTGGGATGTGCCGGATAGTCAGACGAATGCGCTGCTGCTAGCAGGTTTCACAAATGAAGCAGGGCGGTTTGTCTATATGCAACGGGTATCAAATGGGGAATCTGTCCAGTGAATAAGCTTATCCTTTTGTCCGGGCTCGCTTTCCTTGGTGCCTGTGCGTCGTCAGGCGCCCCGCCGGCAGCCGACGCGCCCACGGGCGCCAGCACGGCGGTGACGGCGTCCCTGCCTGCGCAGACGCTGGAGCCCGGAACGTGCGGCCTTTTCCTCTGGACGCGTGACGAGCCACGCCACTTTGTCCTTTTCTTCGCGGCGGGGGACCCCACAGCCGAGGCGATCGTGAATGGCCGCCAGCAAACGCTCAATGTTGATTCTCAGGACGGGGACGTTTTCGGACAATTCCTGACCCGCATGGCGTTCAGCGCGCCAGATGGAGATGCCGTCACACTGACCCTGACGCCCGGCGAAGAGATCGAGGGAGGGCGTCGTGTGCCGTTGGCGCGTATGATTTATGACAATGAAGAGGGATGGGAAATCATAACACCTCTTACAGGATTGACCGCTTGCCAACCTGAGTGACTTCCCGTTTCCTGTAGTAACTACTACGGTACACAAATAATACACGATAATGGATCGTGTTGACACACAACTGTCACAAAGCATATTGTGACAGTTATGTTACGTCACACCTACAAATTCCTGTCCGTTTCGGCGCTGGCCCTTGCGGCTCTGAGCGGTCCTTCCTTTGCAGAAGCCGATACGGCCTGTGACCTGTCCAATGGATACGCAGCCGCGCCAGCGGCTTTTCAGCAGGAAGCAAATGCCTGTCTGAGCGGAATTGACGGAGTCGAGACTGACGCCGTGATGGCTGACCAGCTGTTGCGTCTGACCGACGCGCAGCGCACCAGTCAGGGCGAATCTGAACTTTCGATGCTCAGTTCCCTGAGCGAAGCAGCCCGGCTGCACGCGCTCGACATGGCCGTGCGCGGTTACGCGTCCCACCAGGATCTGGAAGGCCGCACGCATCTTGACCGTGTCCGGATGCTGGAACGCAGCCGTCTGATCGGCGCGTTCGGTGCGAACATCGTCATCGTGAAAGCCGGCGCTTCGGCGGAGGACGTTCAAAAGGTGATCATGGCCGATGAAGCGAATGCTGCGAACCTGAAGCGCGACGAGTTCGATCACATGGGCGTGGCCGCTGTTGAAGCGAATGGCGTTCTCTACGTTGTCGAACTCTTCGCCCGTATCGATGGCCAGCTGAACACACCGGTTCCGATGGTCGCTGCGCCGCGCACAAACCTTGCGGCCGATTACAGCGATCAGTTCGAGCCGGTCGGCTGGTCGGTGGTTTCGGCCAATGGCGAAACCCTCATGCGCGGTATTGGCAGCAAGATGCCTGCGTCGGTCCCGGAGATCTCCGAAGGCTTTCTCCAGATGGACGTGGAGCATGGCAACAGCATCTACACGCTGAGAGGCCCGGCGATTTCATCGTCGCTCTGACAGACGGCTCCAGATTTTTCCAATTCGCCCGGGCCCTGTGCCCGGGCGTTTTCGTTTTGGCCTGATCCTTCTATGCTGGTGCCTCGCTGTCGCGGCCGTGAAGGGGATCGGCATTCATGAATATCGACGTGTTGCTCTGGGGCGTGGTCCTCCTGCCGGCGCTGGCGGCGCTTGCCTGGATCGACATCCGGACGCTGCGTTTGCCAGACCCTTTGACCCTTCCTCTCATTGGCGCAGGCCTGGTCCAGTCCTGGTACTTTACAGGGAATGTCTGGAACGCCCTGATCGGGGCGGCCGCCGGATACCTGTTCTTTCTGGCAATTGAGAAGGGGTACAAGGCGCTGCGCGGTCAGGATGGGCTGGGCCGCGGTGATGCAAAGCTGCTTGCCGCGGGCGGGGCCTGGTGCGGGTGGATAGGTCTTCCCTGGATCGTGCTGATCGCGAGCAGTTCAGGCCTGGTCTTTGCGGGGGCGCTCACGCTTCTCGGGCGCCGGCCTGCAGGCATGATGCCCTTCGGCCCGTTCCTGGCCCTTGGGATAGCGGTGGTCTGGCTGGGGCAATTGAGGCTGGGATGGATCTGACCGGCAGACCAGATTGATGTGTCGATGGTTGGGGTTTAGGAGCGGTATATGACGGGAACGCGGATCAAACCACGACCAGACCGGCGCACCGCGATTCTTGATGCGGCAGAGGAACAATTCGCCAGGCATGGATATGATGGCGTGACACTGCGGGCCATCGCCAAACATGCCGGTGTCGATGTCGCGCTGTCCAACTACTATTTCGGCCCCAAGCGGGACCTGTTCGATGCCGTACTGGTCCGCCGCGCCGAAATCCTGAACGAGATGCGCCTGAACCAGCTTGATGAGTGCCTGGCAGGCAGCGACCAGCTGCCTTCGGTGGAGGCGATCATCCGCGCTTATCTGCGTCCCTTGCTGACGGGCGACCATGTGCAGGAAGAAGGCTGGAAAAATTATTACGCGCTGATCGCCTATGTGAACAATTCCCCCGAATGGGGCGGCCAGTTGATGACGCAGTTCTTCGATCCGCTGGTTGACCGGTTCATGGACGCCTTTCGTCTCGCATTGCCGGGGATCGAAGACCGGGACCTGTACTGGGCCTATCATTGCCTCTCGGGCGCGCTGACGCTGACCTTCGCCCAGACCGGACGTATCGACCATCTCTCCGGCGGTTTGTGCCGTTCAAATGATCTGGCGGATGCCTACGAGCACATGGTGAAATTCACCGCAGCGGGCTTCGAATCCTTCCGTCAGTGAGATCTGACTGAGCTGGAACAGGACCGCGGGTGACACGGTTGCTGTTGCGGTGGCCTTAAATCTGTTGTGAATTGAATTTTCAGGGGAAAGACGGGCGTACCCGGCCACCAGTCTGGCCGGTCTGGAGTGAGGAATCGGTCTTGGGAAAAAGACGCAGTCTGCTGGCGTTCACGGCATTGATCGGCGCGAGTACGGCGCTGACGGGGTGCCTGACGAGAAGCATAAATACCCGGCCGCCGGTGGTTTCCGACGGTATGGGCTCAGACCTGCGCGTGATGCTGGATGACAGCTGCCTGCCGGAAGACACTCGCGGACCGGGGGATCGTACGCTGGGATTCGGCCAGGAACTGGCGCTTCAGGCGGGTATGCTCATGTTCGATTCTGTCGGGGCATGGCTGCAACAAATGGGAGCGCCAAAGATCGACCGCAGCACCGGCGTCGTGAGCGGCAAGCTGTTTACCAGCCCGGACATGATGGAGTTCAACCGCGAGGTTGCCTGTGTTCATGTGATCCGGAGCGGATTTGATCCATCGGGGCCCGCCTTCGGCAATGCCCCGCCGGAGTTTCTGGCGGAATGGAACCGTCTTGGGCTGGTCTCACGGCCATCCTTCTATGCTGAGATCCGCCTCATGCCGGATGAAGAGCGATCCGGATATTTTACCGGGGAGCTTCTGAAAGTCGTATCGAATGAATTCGAGCGGCAGGCGCGTTACGATTCGCGCGACTATCTTGTTGTGCTCGATTTCGAACGGCCGGAACCGCGCACCTATGTTCAGTTCACGCCGGAAGGTGCGGTGCAGTTTCACGACGCTTCGGGGTTCGCGCGGGGCGTGTTCAAGTTTCCTGAGCTGAAACGTGGCGAGTATATTTCCGGTGCCGCTGCGACCGGTCTTGAGACGGGCTGGATGCCGCTCGACTATTCCGGTGTCGACCGCGATTCCGGTATTTTCAATCTGTTCGTCGATGTGCTGGAGCTGAAGCGCGGGGATCCGCTGCTTTCCGATATTGGTTCGCTTCTGCGCTCCAATGCCGTGCAGGCGGCAGCAGAAGAAGAATTGCGCAAGCAGATCGACAAGGAAGGCACACGCGAGGTCGAGGAAGAGGAGCGGGCGGACGAATTGGTCGCGCAGCGCGGACTCGAACGCGCGCTCCGGCGGGCCGTACTCGATCTGCGGCGGACGCTCGCGGAGGAGGACATCAGTTCCGATTACCTGATCGTCTCGCGCGACGATGTGGAAGATGCGCTGTTCGACATCGAGCACCGCTTCAACTGGCGCGGGCCGAAGCCGGAAGACCGGATCGACGAGGCCGAAACCCTGCTGGAGGAGGCCGACGTTCGCGTTGAAGCCCTTCTGGAAGAAGAGCTGGCCGTCGAGGAGCCCGAGGACGAGTTCGACGATCAGTTCTGACGACTAGTAGGTCGCGGTCGCTGCCGCCCAGTCCGCCAGGCCACCTTCGCTCGACCGGTTCGCGACTTCGGTCAGCATGCGCGTGGCGAAGTCGACAGGTTCCCGTTCCGGCTGTTCTTCTTCTGCAATGGTCCGCATGCGGGCAGGTGTCGGCAACAGGTCGCCCGCGAATGCGACCCCCTCAGGAATGACGAAAGCATAGATTCTGGCGCCGTCTTCCGCTGGCGGGATGACCATCCACGGCACTTCCGGAAGGGTAATCGTCTGGCCGGCTTTCACGATCGCGCTTTCTTCCGGTGTCCGGTCATTCGGGAAGTAGGTGTTGATACGGCCGGAGTTCTCCAGTTCGAAGACGATCAGGCGGCCCGCGATGTTCGGTGTCACCGAAATCTTCAGTGCCGCGTTCGCGCCTTCGCCCTCCTGAACCACGTCGAGGGCAATGCGGTCCCGGGTTGGGCTGAGCACCCGCGCCATGGCCTCCATGGTTTCGGCGGTGGCGACAAAGACCTGTTCCGGTTGCGCATCGACGAACATCGCGCCGCGGGCGGTGCTTTCGATCCAGTCCCGATAGGGGGAGACGCGCGTATAGACGCCTTCAGACTTTGCGGCGGCGCACTCGAAGCCGTAACTGACGATCCCGACCTGATAGGTCCGCTCCTTGGCGTCGAGAGCGACCAGCGGCCCGCCGCTATCGCCCTGGCAGCTGTCGACGCCGCCGAATTTCCGGCCGGCGCAGATCTGCGTGCTGCCATCATAAGCGAGGTCAGCGTATTGGGCGCTGCAAACCTCCGGCGGCTTCATGGGAAGCATGGCGTGATAGAGATAGCGCGACCCCGCCCGGCCTGATCGGTCGCTGGCGCCGATGCGGAAGGTCTCCAGCCGGGCCGCGGCGCCTGAGTCGGCCTGCTTGCCGAACCCGGCCACGAACGCCCGCGCGCCATTCGCGTCACTGTCGGATGGGCCTCCGGACGAAAGACGTGCCAGCTGGCCCGTCCATGTCCGTCCGATGCGGACAAGGGCGAGATCGTTTTCCGATCCCTCCCAGACACCGGGTGAGACTTCCATAGTCGGCTTATAGTCCGGATGGATCATGACGACGTCGACGTCAAACACGGCTTCGTCACCGGCGCCGAGGTCGTCTGTGCCACCAATGACCTCAAGTTTGGCCCTTGGCTTCCATTCCCACCGGCCATCGACCTGCCGGGATTCCCCTTCAAAACAATGCGCTGCCGTCAGCACCCAGCGCCGCGCGACGAACGTGCCGCCACAGAAATACTGCAAACGCCCGGTCCGCGTCTCATGCCGCAAGGCCGCAATATAAGGCCACTGCGCCAGTGTGGAGCGGTCTCCATTCACGATCCGGTCCGAGGCGCGGGCATCGGCATCCAGCGTTGCGGTCCAGGCCAGCTGGTCCGCGCCGGGGGCCTCATCCGGCGTGGTCTGACAGGCCGTCGCCAGGCCCAGAAAGCCACCGGCCAACACGAATGGGCGGAAGAATTTCATCATGAAGCGCCTCACTCGCTGACGCTATAGGTAAGCAGTCCCATGCCTGTATTGGCGTAGGGGTCAGATGTCGGCGCGTCCGACATGGCATCCCGAACTTCGAAGACCATGATATCCGAATAGGACTGCCAGACGGTCCGGATCGGCCCCTTCGTCCGGCTAAGGTCCGGCAATGTGTCGCCGATCAGCGCCATCCGTTCCGGCAGAACGAATGCCGCCAGCGTGCTGTCACCTGGCACAGTTGGCGGTGAGATGCTGATAGAGACACCGCCAGGCGGCAGGACGACCGACTGTTGGGGCTCCACGAGCGCCGTATCCACTTCCCCGGCATTGCAGGGGAACAGACAGCTCACCGCACCGGACGGGTCGAGATCGAACACCCACAGGCGGCCCTTGACGGAGGGATCAATGAAGATGCGAACCCGTTCGCCGGAGCGGAATTCCGATCCGCCTTCATTGATGCGGACACTCACCTTGCCGTCCGCCGGCTTCAGGGTCCGGATCAGATTCTCCAGACCGGCTTTGGTCATGTAGACCGTCTTTTCCGGTTTCGCGTCCACGAATACCGCCTCGGGAACGACTGACTGTACGAAGTCTTTGAAACCCGAAACACGGGTGTAGACGGCGGGCTTTCCGCGAACGCCGCAGCTTTCGCCAAAGCTGACAATGCCAATCTGATAGACCCGGCCTGCGAAGTCCCGCGCGATGAGCGGGCCGCCGCTATCGCCCTGGCACGAGTCGATGATGCCGGTGTCGTAGCCGGCGCAGATCATGCTGGTGCTGTCATAGGAGTCGACCTGATAATCGGTACTGCAAGCCTTCGGACTGCGTGTGGGGATCATGGCGTTGCCGAGGATGTCGGTATACGCAGCAAAAGGGCCTTCAGCGGAATTGTAGCGTTCCGGCTCTTTCTGGCGCATGTCGGTTTTTCCGAACCCGGCAAAATAGGCCGGACCGAAGAAGCGGTCGACATCGGAGGCGCTGCTGGCGGAGAGGCGCACAACCGGCCCGTTCCATGGCCGGTCGAGCTTGACGACGGCGATATCGTTCACCGGGACCTTGTTCGCGCCCCCGCGCGTGAAGTTTGGCGCGATGCGCACGTCTGTGGCGTTGTAGACTTGATTGGGCGCAACAGTTTTCAGATCCCTGGCGCCGAGGACAATCTGAAGCGCTCCGGATCCGGGGCGTTCCCATTGGCCTGTCGCCGCGTTTTTCGTCGCGCCTTCGACGCAATGCGCGGCTGTCAGAACCCATTCGGAGGAGATCGCCGTTCCACCGCAATCATACGTGACCAGGCCATTGCGGGTGCCGCGCAGGGCGGCGAAGAAGGGCCAGTCTTCCTTGCGGGCCGGTTGGGTGTTGAAGCCTTTGGTTCCGGCCGTCTCATCGGGAAGGGAGAATTCGGTGCGGGGCCAGCTTGGGTCCTCGTCCGGAAAGGCGTCTGGCTGGGCGCTTGCCATGCCGGTGCATGCGGCGAAGGCCAGCAGGAACAGTCCCGCAAGGGGTTGTAGATACTGGATTTTCCGCACTTCACTCTCCCACCCTGAACACGACAGGTCTGGCGAGTGTAACAGGCCGCGCGAAGCTTACCAGCCTGTCGCGGGGATCAGCGGAATTCCTTCTGAATCTTGCGCAGTGCGTCAGCACCCGGATTGAGTTTCGCATAAGGAAGCGAGTGCAGGGGCGTATCCGGCAACTTCTTGTGTTCGGCCATCGCCGGGCGCGATTCATCAATGTAGAGCAGGCCGGTCAGGATCTCCTGAGTCTGCTGGCTCTCGAGGAGTTTCTCCATCGCCGATGCCCGGTTGGTCGGGTCGTAGTCCGCATCCAGTTTGCGGAGCAGGATCGAGCCGCCATCATGCAGCTCAACCGGCATGGACTCGCCCTCGTCATAGGCCGCCGTAATTTCCTCACTCGGCGGCACATAATCGGCGTGTACGGCCTTGTGATAATATTGGTAGGTATGCGCGTAGGATTTGGTCGAGCCCTTGTGATCATTGAAGCTGACACACGGAGAGATCACATCAATCAGCGCAAAGCCGCGATGCGCGATTCCAGCCTTGATGAGTGAGACGAGCTGTTGCTTGTCACCCGAAAAGCTGCGCGCAACGAACGTCGCGCCGATGGACAGCGCCATGATCGCCGGGTCAATTGGCGGCAACATGTTCGTCGCGCCTTTCTTGGCTTTTGATCCAATGTCGCTGGAGGCGGAGAACTGGCCTTTTGTCAGTCCGTACACACCATTGTTCTCAAGCATGTAGATCATGTCGACATTGCGCCGGATGGCATGTGCCATCTGACCGAGGCCGATAGACAGGCTGTCTCCATCGCCGGAGACGCCAACATAGGTGAGGTTCTTGTTCACCGCTGCCGCGCCAGTTGCGAAAGAAGGCATGCGCCCGTGCACGGTGTTCGCGCCATGGGCGTCTTTCAGGAAGTATGTCGTCGTTTTGGAGGAGCATCCGATGCCGGACACTTTCACAACATCCTTCGGATCTGTCGAGAGTTCGTAGAACGCACGGGTGAGGGCGGCCGTCACACTGTCGTGGCCGCATCCGGCGCACAGTGTCGACATCGCCCCATCATAGTCAGCCCGTGACTTTCCGAGCGCATTGGTTGGCTCATTCAGTCTGCGGATTTTGGGTTTGACGAAGGAGGTCATGCGATTTTCCTCACTTTCAGGGCGGTTTCCACAGCCTCGTAGACGAAACGGAAGTTCAGCGGTTCACCGGAATAGTGCAGCACGGGCACCAGCTTTTCCTTGGCGGCACTCGTTTCCGTGATCAGAAGGTTCAGCAATTGCGCGTCGCGGTTTTGCTCCACAATAAAGACCTCTTCATGTGCGTCGACAAAGGCCGCGACGTCGTCACTGAAGGGGAAGCCGCGGACGCGCATATAATCGACCGGGATGCCGGCGGCTTCCAGCCGGTCACGTGCTTCCGTCACGGCGGCATCGGAACTGCCAATGGCAATCATGCCATAGCGGGCCGGCCGTTCGGCTTTCTTCACAACCGGTTCCGGCATGAAGGCGGCGGCGCGTTTCCATTTTTCGTATAGCCGGTCGACGACCTCTTTGTATTCCGGACCTTTTTCCGTGTAGCGGCCAAGCTTTGTATGGCCGGATCCGCGCAGGAAGTAGGCGCCTTTCGGATGGGTGCCGGGCAGGGTCCGGTAAGGAATCGTGTCGCCGTCCACATCCAGGTAACGGTAGAAGGCGTCGATCTCTTCAAGCTGTTCTGCATCAAGAACTTTGCCGCGGTCAGGCACATAGTCTTCCGGCCAGGTCAGTTCATCCACCATCCAGTCATTCATGCCGATATCGATGTCGGACAGGAAGAAGACCGGGGTCTGGAAGCGTTCGGCAAGGTCCAGTGCCTTTGCCGAGAATTCGAAACACTCGCCGGGATCCGCCGGGAACAGAACCAGATGGCGCGTATCGCCATGCGAGGCATAGGCGCAGAGCTGGATATCGCATTGCTGAGTCCGCGTCGGCATACCGGTCGAGGGGCCGACCCTCTGGATATCGCAGATCACCAATGGGACTTCGGTATAATACGCAAATCCGATAAATTCGCTCATCAGAGAAACGCCGGGGCCCGATGTCGGCGTGAAGCCACGCGCGCCGGCCCAGGCCGCGCCGATGGTCAGGCCAGCGGCCGCCAGTTCGTCTTCCGCCTGCAGGATACAGAAATTGTGTTCTCCGGTTTCGGGGTCAACACGCAGTTCCTCACAATACTTCTGGAACGAATCCATCAGGGAGGTGGAAGGCGTGATGGGATACCATGCCCCGAACGTGGCACCGCCAAAGACGGCGCCGATGCCGGCGGCGGTGTTGCCGTCGATCATGACCTTGTCCCTGGTCTTGTCCAGCGGGCTGACGCGGAAATCCAGCGGGCATTTGAAGTTCTGCTTCGCATAGTCATGGCCGAGCGCCACAGCCTGCATGTTCAGTGGGATGAGTTTTTCCTTCCCGGCGAACATTTCCGTCACCAGCTGTTCGATCACGCTGAGGTCAAGGTTCAACAAGGCAGCGGCGGCGCCGACATAGGCCATGTTCTTCATCAGAATGCGCGAACGCGCCGCCTTGAACGCGTCATTGCACATGGCAGACAAGGGGGCGCCGATCACCGTCACATCCGGGCGCGACAGGAGTTGTGGACGCGGCCATGTGGAATCGTACAGCAGGACGCCGCCAGGTGCGAGTTCGGCGAGGTCGTCCTCATATGTTTCGGGGTTCATCGCGATGACGAAATGGATTTCCCCGTCGCGGCCCGCATAGCCGTCGCCTGTTACCCGGATTTCGTACCAGGTCGGCAGGCCCTGAATGTTGGACGGGAAGATGTTCTTGCCAACGACGGGCACGCCCATCCGGAAGATAGCCTTCATCAGCAGGCCGTTTGCACTGGCCGATCCTGTGCCATTCACCGTTGCGATGCGCACGGTGAAATCATTGATGCCGGGTCCATTCATGCCACGGTCTCCACTTGGTCGTCCGCATGGGGAATTTTGATTACGCCTTCTTTCATGTCCCAGGCTGATGTCGGGCAGCGTTCGGCGCACAGGCCGCAATGCAGGCAGACATTTTCATCCTTGATCATCACCCGGCCTGTGAGCGGCAGGGGATTGGACACGTACAGGGATTGGCCGTCCGGGGCGTCCGGCTGGCTCAAAGAGGCACGCAGGTCCGCTTCGCTGTCCGCATCAGGCGTGATGCTTAGGCATTCGACCGGGCAGACATCGATACAGGCATCGCACTCTTCACAGAGCGCCGTTTCAAACACGGTCTGTACATCGCAATTCAGGCAACGCTGGACTTCGACCGCGATCTGTTCAGCCGTAAAGCCGAGCTCGACTTCGATATTCAGCCGCTGGAACCGGTCCACCAGTGCGACATGTTCCATTTCGCGGCGTTCGGCGTCCGTATAGGCGTTCGAATAGCGCCACTCGAACATGCCCATCTTGGCGGACTGAAGCTCGACCTCGCGAGGGGCGCGGTCCCGCAGGCCGAGTCCCTGGCAATGGCGGTGGATCGAGATCGCCGCCTGATGGCCATGTTCCACGGCCCAGATGATGTTCTTCGGTCCGAAGGCAGAATCGCCGCCGAAGAAGACACCTTTGCGGCTGGACTCAAACGTCTCCTCATCGACAACCGGAACATCCCACTTGCCGAATTCGATGCCGGCATCCTTCTCGATCCACGGGAAGGCATTCTCCTGGCCGATCGCAAGAATGACGTCGTCGCACGGCAGGGTTTCTTCGCCGGTCACACGCTGGCCGGTAATCTCACCCTTTTCGTCGACGTCATATTCCATGAGCTCGAATGTCATGCCGACCAGTTTGCCATTCTCGGTGACGAAAGCTTTCGGTGAATGGTTCACCACGATCTCGATGTTTTCTTCTTCGGCATCCTCCAGTTCCCATTCGGACGCCTTGAAGAAGTTCCGCGGTTTGCGGGCCATGACTTTCACACTCTCCGCCCCAAGACGAAGAGATGTGCGGCAGCAGTCCATGGCTGTGTTGCCGACGCCGATGATCAGGACATTCTTGCCGATCGAATCAATGTGGTCGAACGCAACCGACTCAAGCCAGTCGATTCCGATATGAATGTTTGCGTCCGCCTCTTCGCGGCCGGGCAGGTGCAGGTCCTTGCCCTTGGGCGCTCCGGTGCCGACGAAGACCGCGTCCCAGCCGTCGTCCAGTAGCGCTTTCATGCTGGAGACCGGAGAGTTCAGCTTCAGCTCCACACCCATGTCGAGAATGTATTGAAGCTCTTCGTTGAGCACTTTCTCAGGAAGGCGGAAGGCCGGGATATTGGCGCGCATCAGGCCGCCGGCTTCGGGAAGCTTTTCGAAGATGGTGCACTCATAGCCCAGCGGCGCAAGATCGTTCGCGACGGTAAAACTCGCGGGGCCGGCGCCGATCAGGGCGATCCGCTTGCCGTTCGTCTGTTCGGGTTTTGCGGGAAGCCGGTCGGTAATGTCATCGCGATGGTCTGCCGCCACACGCTTCAGCCGGCAGATCGCAACCGGCTCACCGTCCACCCGCGTACGCCGGCAGGCCGGCTCGCATGGCCGGTCGCAAACGCGTCCGAGAATGCCCGGGAAAACATTCGAATCCCGGTTGAGCAGGTAGGCGTCGCTGAAACGCCCTTGCGCGATAAGCCGGATATATGCCGGGACCGGCGTATGTGCCGGGCAGGCCCATTGGCAATCGACGACCTGATGAAAATAGTCGGGATCGCTCGTGTCTGTTGGTTTCATATTTGCCCGCTTCCTCCGGAGAAAAGACTAGCGACACAAATCAGCGGCATCAATGACCCGTTGTCGGTTGCGACAACGGGCGCAGGTCCTGCGATTTGCGGATGATTACGTTGCACGTCAGCGACCTTTGAAATTTCCCGGCCGGCGCTCGAAGACGGACTTGATGCCTTCCTTATGGTCCTCGGTCGCGCGCAGCTTCCATTGTTCTTCATGTTCATGGGCGAGCGTATCCCGCACCGTTTCATAAAGCCCTTCGCGCAGGGTTTGTCGTGTCGCCAGGACGCCCAACGGCCCGCCTTCGGCGATTTCTGCCGCCAGCCTGTGAGCCGCGTTGCGCACCTCAGCCAGCGGGGCCAGTTCATCGGCGAGGCCCATGGCGACGGCTTCCTCTCCCTTGATACGCCGGGATGTCAGCAACATCAGCGACGCCTTTTGCGGGCCAAGCAGCCGGGGCAGCGTGGCGCTGAGGGCAAAGCCGGGATGGAAGGCAAGCCGCGTGAAATTGGCGACAAATCGTGCCTCTGGCGCGGCAACCCGGAAGTCAGCAGACACCGCCAGGCCGAGACCGGCCCCGACAGCAGCCCCCTGGATTGCGGCGACAACCGGCTTTTTCGCCTGGTAGATGCGCAGGGCCTGATCGTAGAATTCACGCACCGGGTCATCGCCCGATCCGCCGACCCCGCCGCCACGTTCGTC
The DNA here is from genome assembly GCF_000685235.1 of Hyphomonas adhaerens MHS-3. Classification (NCBI taxonomy): domain Bacteria; kingdom Pseudomonadati; phylum Pseudomonadota; class Alphaproteobacteria; order Hyphomonadales; family Hyphomonadaceae; genus Hyphomonas; species Hyphomonas adhaerens. The sequence continues at coordinate 435,583 of NZ_ARYH01000002.1, read as the reverse complement.
ATTCGCAAGGTCCGCCCCCGCGCAGAAGGCCTTGCCCTCAGACGCGAGCACGATGGCCCGGCATTCCGGCGTGTCATCAAGCTTCAGCAGCGTTTCGCCGATTTCGCGCAGCAGAGCCACATTGGCGTGATTGTTCGGGGGATTGGAGAAGACGATCTCGGTCACATGGCCGACATCGCGCACAGTGATTGTATGGGTCATGGGCGGGTATCCATAAGGTTTCGGGCGACGACCATCCGGTGCACTTCCGACGGGCCGTCATAGATGCGCATGTTGCGGATACGCCCGGCAAACAAGTGCAGGGGCATTTCCTTGGTCATGCCCATCGCACCGAAACATTGCATGGCGTTGTCGATGATTTCCTGCGCCATTTCTGTCGCGTAAAATTTGATCATGGAGATCTCGGTGCGTACGTCGCGGCCCTGATCGATCTTCCACGCACAGTCATAGGCCATCAGGCGGGCCGCGTGGATTTTCGCGGCACCATCGGCAACCCACCACTGGATCGACTGGCGTTCCGACAGTTTGTGGCCGAACGTTTTTCTCTGGGGCGCATAGTCCCGCATCATGTCCAGCGCGCGCTGTGCGGCGCCGATACACCAGGCGGCCATCTCCATACGGCGGGTGCCCAGGCGGACCTGCATCGGACCGAAGCCCTGGCCTTCTTCGCCCAGCAATTTCCACCCCGGAACCCGGCAGTCTTCCAGCGTCACTTCATAGGTGAATTCTCCGCCCAGCATCGGGATGCGGCGAAGGACGTTGAAGCCAGGCGCGTCGCGGTCGACCAGAAAAGCCGACATGCCGCCGCGCGCTTTCTTCTCCTTGTCCGTGATCGCCATCAGGATCGTGAAGTCGGCTTCGGCGGCGCGGGTGATCCAGATTTTCCGGCCATTGATGATCCAGTCGTCACCGTCGCGCACGGCCCGTGTGATCATTCCGGATGGATCTGCGCCGGCGCCCGGTTCGGATATGCCGATGGCAGAAATGGTTTCACCCCGGGCGTAGGGTTCAAGGTAGGCCTTGCGCTGCTGTTCGTTCACCGTCGTCATGAGCATGCGAAGGTTCGGCGAGTCCGGTGGAAGCGTATAGGTCGCGACTGTGGAGCCGAGGGCTTCATTGACGGCCACAAGGGCCACGTGGGGCATGCCCATGCCGCCAGCATCTTCCGGCGCATCGAGGCTCCACAGGCCGAGATCTTTCGATACCTTGTCGAGCCTTTGGCGTTCCTCGGTCGTCAGGTAAGCGCCTTGTCCGCTGGCTTCGCGCTCGAGCACGGCGCCTTCAAGCGGCATCAGCTCGTCTCGCACAAAGCGCTGGACGAGATCCGCAAGCATTCTGTGCTCTTCGTCCAGTTCAAATCTCATATTTGGCTCCTCCGGCCACCTTATTTCGGTGACTCCGGGCGGCAGAACGCCACAAGGTAAAGAGTCGGGCAAGGCGGCAAACCTCATGACCTTGGGGAAGGTATCCGGCGGGCAAAAGGTTCCCGAAGTCGGGAACATGCTGTTAATCTGAATTATCGGGGAGCGCAGACTGAATGGCCGCGTGGCCGCAGGATCTTCGCGGAAAAGGGTACTTTTTTCATGGCAGGATCAGACGGCAGCGGCGAGACAAACGACCAGGATACTTATTGGGTCCTCCGGAAGGACCAATTGGAATGCATGGCCTCGACCGTAAGGATGGATATCGTCGACCACCTCGTCGGGAACGGGCAGATGTCGATCAAGCAGCTGGCGGCGTCGATGGGGCGCCAGCCGTCTTCGATCTATTATCACATCGACATGCTGGTGAAGGCCGAACTGGTCGTTGAGGTGGGCACGCAGATTTCAAACCGCCGGTCTGAAGTGCTGTACGCCACGCGGGCGCCCCGGATACGTCTGCAGAAGGCTCTGGCTGATCCGGATAACCTCGAAACGATCGACAGGACGGTCGGGGCCGTGTGCCGGCAGGCGCACAGGGATTTTGTCGAGGGGATGACACACCCGGATGCACAGCTGGAGGGACCGGAACGCAATCTGGGGTTTTTCCGCCTGATCAACCGGCCAAGTGCCGAATCCCTCCGGGAAATCAACGGATACATCGAACGGATCGCCGAAATCCTGTGGGAAGAACGTGATACGGACCAGCCGCTCATCGCGTTCGCCTGGACGCTCACACCGCTGCATGAAAAGGCGGATAGTGAAGACTAGGTTCTGACGGCATCCGGCTCGTGCCCGGCGAGACGGGCGCGAGGCCTCAGACGTTGAAACGGAACAGCATCACGTCGCCGTCCTGAACCACGTATTCCTTGCCTTCGGAGCGCATTTTCCCGGCTTCCTTGGCGCCCGCTTCGCCACCACACGCGATAAAGTCCTCGAAGGTGATGGTCTCAGCACGGATGAAGCCTTTTTCAAAGTCGCCATGGATGACGCCAGCGGCCTTCGGCGCCGTCCAGCCCCGGCGGATTGTCCAGGCGCGGGCTTCCTTCGGGCCGACGGTGAAATAGGTCTGCAGCTCCAGCAGGTCATACCCCGCGTGGATCAGGCGGGTCAGACCGGGTTCTTCCAGGCCCAGAGTCTCCAGAAACTCCGTCCGGTCCGGTTCGTCCAGCATGGCCAGTTCGGCTTCGATCTGAGCGGAAATCACAACACAGCCTGCGCCTTCTTCCGTTGCGCGTTCTTCCACCCGTTTGGAATAGTCGTTTCCGGTCGCCGCGCTTGCCTCGTCCACATTCGCCACGAAAAGGATCGGCTTGGAGGTCAGCAATTGCAGCATGTTCCAGGCCTTGCGGTCATCGACCGGCACATCGGCGCGGCGGGCAGGGCGGCCTTCTTTCAGCTCATTGAGGGCAAGATCAATCAGCGCGACCTGGGCCTTGGCTTCCTTGTCACCGGAATTGGCCTTCTTGATCACATTCTGCTTGCGCTTTTCGAGGCTTTCGAGGTCGGCCAGCATCAACTCGGTTTCGACAACTTCGAAATCGGCGACCGGGTCGATCGTGCCGCGGACATGGGTGATGTCGTCATTGTCGAAGCAGCGCAGCACATAGATGATGGCGTCGGTTTCGCGGATATTGGCCAGGAACTTGTTGCCGAGGCCTTCGCCCTGGCTCGCGCCTTCGACAAGACCGGCAATATCGACAAAGTTCATGCGCGCCGGAATGATCTCTTTCGACCCGGCAACTTTCGCCAGATCGGCAAGGCGCGGTTCCGGAACAGCCACTTCGCCGACATTCGGCTCGATGGTGCAGAACGGATAGTTCGCCGCCTGTGCCGCAGCGGTTTGTGTCAGGGCGTTAAAAAGCGTGGATTTGCCAACATTCGGCAGGCCCACGATCCCGCATTTGAAGCCCATTCCGGCCTCCTTAAACTTAGATTTCGAGGGGGCCATAGCCCTATTCCCGGAGGAAAAACAGGCGGTTTTCTCTCCTGACAGCGGAATTGGGTGTTCAACAAGAGGGCTTTCGGTAAGGTTGGCCCACGAAATGCAAGGCAGAACGCATGGCTTATGACGTCTTTCTCGTAACTGTGCCGGAAGATTTCGACATGGCGAAACTGGTCGCCCGTCGTCTCCGCTCGCTCAAATTCACCGTTCGTTTCAATCAGAAACAAACGGAAGACGATATTTTCGACGCGAAGGACGCGCGCGATGCCGGAAAGTCCGGCAACATGCTGGTTCTGTGGTCCGAAAATTCCGTGAAGAACGACTGGGTGCGCGCGGCCGCGGCCGTCGGCAATTCCCGGGACGGGATGCTGGTACATGCCGGCATCGACAAGACCATCCCCTATGAGCCCTATCGCAAGATCAAACGCTTTGCGCTGGAAGGGTTTACCTCCCGCAAGATGCCGGAAGGCTTCTACAAGCTGGTGGAGGAGCTGGCGGAACGGACAGGCCGGACGGATCTGCGCGCCTGGATGAAGCTCGGCTCAAAGGACGAAGAAGGCCGGGAGGCCTGGTTTGAAGCTCATCCGGACGATCCATTGGCAATCGCTGACCGGCAAAAGCGCGAGAAAGCACTCGGCATCAAACCGGAGCCCGCAAAAGAAGCGGCGGAAGCGGCCTCGAAGGCGGCGACAACGATCCGGAATGGCAATGGCCAGCAAGCGGCCAAGCCCACGACGGGCGTTTCTGCGGCTGTGGCGAGGGCTTCCGCAAACGCCCGCACGGCACAGGCCACCGTGGTCCAGCCTGACGAAGATCCCGTCTATGGCACCTGGACCATCGCCGCGATTGGCGCCGCAATCACCGCCATTTTCCTGTTCAGCCTGGTCGTCCGGTCACAACCGGTCGAGCGCGTCGATGCCAGACTTCCGGCCGTCGGGAATGCCCAGCCGGTCGTGGCGGCTTGCCCTGCCGGGACGGTGCCGCGCGACATGGTCGAATTCATCGAGCAGGGGCCCGTCGACATCGGCATGGGACATGGCCCGATCATCGACGACACGACACCGCCGGAAGACGAGTAGGCCCTAGCCGAACACCGCGATTGTCTGGCGGCCGACCATGATCGGCTCGCCTTTCGAATTCCACAGGCGCATGGCCTGGCTGGAATAGCCCTGCTGCGCCGTTTGCGCGATGTGCTGGGCAAGGAACCACCCATTCTCGGTAGAGATATCGTCCGTCAGGAATTCCGCCATCCAGGTCATGGAGCTGATGCGGCCCGGAACGGTCAGCATCGACAAGGCTGCGGGGGGCGGGGAATCCGCAATGGCCAGAAGCGTAACGGCATCCATGGGCGCCGTTTCGTCCCGGTGGCGCAGCCACAGGACGATCTCGCCATCCGGCGCACCGCTGATCGGCCGGCCGCCTTTGGCCAGACGCACATTGAAATGGCGGGAGAAGGCGGGCCGGCGGCGCTCATCCGGAAAGAATTGCTGGGTGTCATCCGGCAGCGTTACCTTGGGCGCGATCATGTTGGAGAAGTCGAGGCTCGACTCCCGCGCGGTTCCGAACGCAAAAATGCACTCCGCCACCACGCCTTCCGGTCCGGTCATGCGGACCGAGATGAACGCCGTATTCTTGCCCTCCCGCAGGACAGTCGGAACAGACACCAGTTCTCCGGACGCGGGGCCGACAAAGGCGATCTGCGCGGACCGTAGCGGGCGGCCGCCTGCCAGGGGGAGCGCAGCCTTCAGGCAAAGCGCGGCCGTCAGTCCGCCATAGGTGGTGCGGCCCTGCATCCAGTCTTCAGGCACGTTGACGCGCGAGGTGTTGTCCGCGCTGAAAGCGATGGAAGAGATGAGATCTGTATAGTTCATGGCCCGTGTCCGTTGTGTCGGATTTGATTCCTGCCTAGCCGCATTCCTTTTCGGAACCAACCCATGTCGCAAGGGGAACGGAGGCCAAAACAAAACGCCCCGACCAAACGGGCCGGGGCGCTGAATTCGGGAAGGGAGCCTGCCTTAGTGCTGGCTTTCCGGCGTCGTCACGCGCAGGCCGTCCAGGTCGTCAGAGACGGTGATCTGGCAGGAGAGGCGGGAGTTGTCCTGAACATTCTCGGCGAAGTCGAGCATCGACTTCTCCATTTCCTGCTGCTCGCCCACTTTGTCCATGAAATTGGTGTCGACATAGACGTGGCAAGTGGCGCAGGCGCAGGCCCCGCCGCAGTCAGCATCAATGCCGGGAATGGAGTTCTTGATTGCGGCTTCCATCACGGACTCGCCATTCTTCGCCTCGACTGTGCGTTCGGTGCCATCGTGGTCGATATAGGTAATCTTCGGCATCGGCTTTTTGGTCTCCCTTAGGCTGTGGCGGCGGCCGCAGCGATGTCTTTCATTGAGGTGGATGTATCCTTGAGCATGTCGGGCGCAACCTTTGAGCCCATCATGATCAATTTCTTGGACGCCAGGAATTCTGGCGGGCTGTTCACCGCGTCGACCGCAATCAGCGTGCCGTTACGCAGATAGAAGACGGCAAATTTCCGGTCATCCGGATTGCCGCGCACGACGATTTCGTCATGTCCCTGGTTGAGGCCTGCGATCTGCAGTTTCAGGTCATACTGGTCTGACCAGAACCAGGGGCAATCCTCTGGCGGGCGTGGTTTTCCAAGGATCGCCGCGGCAGCAAGCTTACCCTGTTCGATCGCGTTATGGACGCTTTCGAGACGGCCGGCATGACCATAATGGACCAGCGGCCGGCTCGCGCAGTCACCTGCTGCGAAGATGCGGGGATCGGATGTGCGTGCGTCACGATCGGTTGCCACACCATTGTCGATGGTCAGCCCGGCTTCTTCGGCGAGTTCGACATTTGGCAGAATCCCGATGCCTACCAGGACCATGTCCGCAGGCAGTTTGGTGCCGTCCGCGAGGACCGCAGCGCTCACCTTGCCGTTTTCGCCTTCGAGATGGTCAAGCCGGGCACCGGTCAGGATCGTGGCGCCCTGCGCCCGGTGTTCCTTCTCGTAGAAGGCGCTCATGGTCGGGCTGGTCACGCGGGCCAGCACACGGTCCGCCATTTCGAGGACCGTCACCTCAAGCCCCATCTGGCGGGCAACGGCCGCGGCTTCGAGGCCGATATAACCTGCGCCGATGATCACCAGCCGGCGGCCGGCCACCATATTTGGCTGGATCCGGTCAACATCGCCAAGACCGCGTAAATCGTAAACGTTTTCAAGGTCTGCGCCCTTTGCAGGCAGCGGACGCGGGCGGGATCCGGTACACAGGATCAGCGCATCATAGGCCAGCGTGGCACCGTGTTCGAGTTCGACAATCCGGGCCGCGCGGTCAATCCGGATGGCACGGGTCGAGAGGATCAGCTCGACATCATTGTCTTCGTACCAGGCACCGGGTTTGAAGAAGAGGCGCTCTTCGGCGAACTCCCCCTTCATGTAGGCCTTCGACAGAGGCGGACGCTGGTAGGGCAGGACAGGTTCATCACCCACAAGCACCAGCTTGCCGGAATAGCCGCCCATACGCAGCGATTGCACGGCCTGCGCCGCTGCCTGCCCGCCGCCGATCAGTACGATCTGCGATGCGTCTGAAAGATCCAAATTCTACCTCCCTCAAGGCCGAACCATATTTATGACGCATGCGTCACGTTTTTTAGCCTTTTATATCCTGGCCAGTTACAGTGCAAGGCGCCGCGAATCCATGGCACGAATTATCGCAGCGGCCTTAAAGTGCATGAGATGACAGTGATTCTTGAATGTCCAGACGAGACTGCCCTGCGTGACGTGGGGGCACGTGTCGCCCGAATGCTTGAGGCGGGGGACGTGATTGCCCTTCACGGGGACCTTGGGGCCGGGAAAACGACATTCTCCCGCGGGCTTATAGCGGACTATAGCGGGACGATGGATGTCCCGAGCCCGACTTATACGCTTGTACAGATGTACGATTCCGGGCCGCTCCCGATCTGGCATTTCGATCTCTATCGCCTGAAATCGCCCGATGAAGTGGTCGAACTCGGCTGGGACGAGACGCAGGACGGCATTGCCCTGATCGAATGGCCGGACCGGGCCGGGGATCACCTGCCGGAGTGGCGGCTGGATGTGACGATTGAAATCCTTGCCGAAGGGCGGCGCGTAACACTGGAACCGCGCGGCGAAGGCTGGCAGACACGTCTCCATGGGTTTTGACGACGCAGGCCGCGCGGCAGATATGGACGCCTTTCTGGCCCGTGCGGGCTGGGATGATGCAGCGCGTTTCCCGCTTGGACAGGATGCCTCCACGCGGCGGTACATCCGCCTTGTCAGGCCGGACAAAACACGCGCGCTGCTGATGGATGCGCCCAATGTGGAGGACAGTCCCTGTCCGCCCGATGCCGATGACGAGACACGGATCGCGATGGGCTGGAATGCCTCGACACGCCTTGCCGCGAGCCGGGTGGATGCGTTCGTTCTGGTCGCCAACTATCTGCACTATCGCGGTTTCCGGGCGCCTGAGATCTTCGCGCATGACAGCGCCCACGGATTCGCGCTGATCGAGGATTTCGGGGAAAACCTCGAAATTGCCCGCCAGATCGAAGCCGGCCGGCTCGACGAGCAAACGGCGTATGTTACCGCTGCGGGCGTTCTTGCAGAGCTGCACCGCGAAGAGGCACCGGACGTCTTGTCGAACGGCGCGGAAGTCTGGCCGGTCCTGGATTTTGACCAGCTGGCCCTGACGTCCAATGCCGACCTCTATGCCGACTGGCTGCGCGCAGAGCGCGGCGGCGGCCCGCTGGAAGGCGCCGAACGGGAAGAGTGGGAGAAAGTGCGCGACGGTCTGATCGCGCAGGCGATGGAATTTCCCCGCACATTCACCCTGCGGGATTTTCACGCCGAGAACCTGCTCTGGCTGGGCAATGGCGAACTTGGCCTGCTGGACTTCCAGGATGCCGTGCGCGGCTGGGACGCCTGGGACATGGCGATGCTGACTCAGGACGCCCGCCGGGCCGTCTCACCCGAAGCGGCCGAAGCGGCGATCCGGCATTATCTGGATGAGACCGGAAAGTCGCGCGAGGCCTTCGACGAGCGGCTGGCCGTGATCGGCGCGCTGAACGCCCTGCGCATTGCCGGCGTGTTTTCCCGTCTCCAGCACCGCGATAACAAACCGCGCTATGGTCTGTTTCAGCCGCGGCAGCTGGCCATTCTCGCCCGAAATCTGTCACATCCCGCGCTTAAGGACATGAACGCCTTCGTGCGCCGGACCACACCTTTTGTTTTCGAGGGCTTCTGAATGAGCGTGCCTGTTCCGCACACCGCGATGGTGCTTGCTGCCGGTCTTGGCACGCGCATGCGGCCGCTGACGGATGCGTGCCCGAAGCCGCTGATCGAGGTGCGGGGCAAAGCGCTGATCGACCGGATGCTGGATCCGCTCGTCGCCGCGGGAGTGAAGCGTGCGGTCGTCAATGTCCACTATCTGGCAGACCAGGTGGAAGCGCACCTGAAGTCACGTACGGATATCGAGATCATCATTTCCGATGAGCGCGGCGACGTCCTGGAGACAGGTGGAGCGTTGGCCAAGGCGCGCCCGCTTCTGGGGGACGATCCCATCCTTGTCGCGAATACGGATGCCTTCTGGGAACCGGCCGGACCCGAACCTGTCGAGGCGCTGGCTGATGCGTTCGATCCTGCAGCGATGGATGCTTTGCTGCTGGTGGCCGATACCGGGCGGACGCTGGGTTTCGGCGGACCGGGAGATTTCTTCCGCCACGAAGACGGCAGCATGACCCGCCGCGGCGACGCCCCGAGCGCACCTTACGCCTTTTGCGGCCTGCGTCTCATCCGGCCTCAGCTTTACGACAACGAACCTGTTGAGCGTTTCTCGGCCCTGCGCGTCTGGGCGCCGCTGATCGAGCAAAAGCGCCTGCATGGCGTCCTGCTGGACCGGTTCTGGCTGCATGTCGGCGATCCGCAGGCGCTGAAAGACGCAGACATGTGGCTGGCCTGCCATGGCGGATAAGGCCGGACTGTTCTCTGGTGCGTCCCGCGTTTATACCATTCCTCCGGGAACGGACTTCCTGCGGGCGCTGGCGGGCACGCTGGCGAGGGAAGCGGGGCTGGCCGAAAATCCTGCGGCCCTCGCCGATGCCATCATCTATGTGCCGAACCGGCGTTCCGCCCGGGTTCTGGCAGGCGTGCTTTACGATGCGGGCGGCGAGAAGCCGATCCTGCCGCCAGATATCCGGACGCTGGGCGACATGGAGGCGGACGAAACGCCTTCGGTCGATGCGGCGCGTTCAGGCCTTCCACCGGCCATGTCGCCCGCGCGGCGCCTCGGGGCGCTGACGCATCTGGTACAGGCCTTCTACGAACAGGCCTACGGCGTTACGCCCCCGGCCGCATCGGCCCTGGCGGCGGCGCAGGAACTGAGCCACCTGATGGAGCAGGCCGCACTTAGCGAGCATGTCGACTGGTCCAGCCTGCCGGATCTCGCAGGCTCGGCCGAACTGGCCAAACACTGGGAACAATCGGTCAAATTCCTGAAGATCATTTCGGAAAGCTGGCCGGAATGGCTGGCAGAGAATGGAGAGAGCGATCCGTTCCTGCGGGACATCGCGGCGGCCCGCATCATGGCCCGGCGCTGGGCGGAGGACCCGCCGCAAGCGCCTGTCCTGATCGCGGGGTCCACGGGTGCGACACCGGCAGGCCGTATCCTGATGAAAGCGGCGATGGCCTTGCCTCAAGGACTGGTCGTGCTGCCCGGGCTGGACATTCACGCCGACGAAGAGGCCCGCAGTGTGATTGCCGGGTCTGTCAGCCACCCGCAGCATATTCTGTTCGACACGCTGCGCGACCTGGGCGTCGCGCCGGGCGATGTCCGCACCTGGCCGGGAACGGACGGCGCAGGGAAAGCCGAAGCGCGCCGCCGCATGATCCACGAGGCGCTGGCGCCCGCGGAATCCACGGCGGACTGGCGCCGCACGCTGGACTCGCTGTCCGCGTCGCTCGGCACGGTAAAGGAAGCATTTGCCCTGTCGGCGCTGGACGGCCTGACCGTCATCGAGGCGCCGGATGAGGCTGTGGAAGCGGAAACCGCGGCGCTCCTGCTGCGCCAGGTGATGGAGCAGCCGGGCGAGACGGCTGCGCTGGTCACCCAGGACGCGACCTTGGCGCGCCGGGTCAGCGGCGTCCTGCAGCGCTGGGGGCTGGATGTGCCGCCGTCATCGGGCAGCCCGCTTGGCCAGACGACCGCCGGAAGCCTGATTGGCCTCTGCGCGCGCTGGGTGCTGGACCCTGCGGAGCCGGTCATCCTGAGCGCTGTTCTGAAGCACCCTTTCGCCCGCGGCTTTGAAGGTGCGGACAGTCTCGACCGCTATTTCCTGCGCGGTGCCCGCAACTGGCAGTCTCTGGATGATCTTGCGGCATCGGTTCGTTCACGGAAGGAGCTGGACCCCTATGCCAGCTTTTCCGATGAAGAGCAGGCGGTTGCGGAAGAACTGGTTGAGCAGATCGCCATCGCCTTCCGCGAAACCGAAGCGGACCTGTCCCGTGAAGGCCCGATGCCGGGCCGGAAGATTGCGGAACGGATCGCCGCGCTTGCGGCCCGCGTCAGCCAGACACCTTTCCCATGGGCTGGGGAAGACGGCCGCTCTGCCACGGCAATGATGGAACATGTCGCAGACCTCGCGGACTATCTGGCGCCCATGCCACCCCATGCCTTTGCCGAACTGATCGAAGCCGAAGCTGCCGGGCGGACCGTCAGCGCAGGCGTGGCGGAACACCCGAGGCTGGCCATCTGGGGACCACTCGAAGCGCGCCTCCAGTCTGCCAGCCACATCATCCTTGCAGGCCTGAACGAAGATGTCTGGCCGCAGCGTCCGCCCGCCGACGCGTTCCTGCCGCGCCGGTTCCGCAAGGATCTGGGTATCAGCGATCCGGAAGACCGGGTGGGCCTGTCGGCACACGATTTTGCGCAACTTGCCTGCGCGCCGAAGGTGACGATGCTGCACGCCCTCCGGCGGAACGATTCCCCGGCCGTTGCCTCGCGCTGGGTCTGGCGCCTGAAGACGCTGGCAGAAGGCGCGCTGGGAAGTGCCGCGAAGGACGCGCTCTCGCCGGACGGGGACAGTCCGCTCGAATGGGCACTCGCCTTGCGGGACAGGGGAACGAACACGCTGGACAAGGGCTTCCCGGTGGAACCGAAGCCGCGGCGGCGTCCGGAGGGCTGGCCGCACAAGCTGTCCGTTACCCGGATCGATACGCTGCAGCGCGATCCCTATGCGATCTGGGCGGAGCAGGTGCTGAAACTCGACCGGATCGAGCCGATGAATGCCGAACTCGGTCCTGCGCCGCGCGGCACCGCGATCCACAAGGCGCTGGAAGATTTTGAGGACGAAGGCACGGCCAAGACAACAGAGCGCCTGGTCTCGCTTCTGGTGAGCAATCTTTCGGCGGCCGGAGAGCCGGAGGCTGTTCTTGCCGCGCGGCGGGCAGTGCTGGAGCAGATGTCCGACTGGTATCTCGGCTGGCGGGCAGAGCGCCGGGTTGATGGCAAACCGAAGCTGGAAGTGAAGGGGCGCTGGGATTTCGACATCAGCGGTGCGCCGTTCACCCTGTCCGCCATGGCCGACCGGATCGAACGCCAGCCCGACGGCAGCCTCGTGGTCATCGACTTCAAGACAGGAAGCCCGCCCTCGGACAAGGAGATCGCGGCCGAACTCAGCCAGCAAATGCCTTTGCAGGCCCTGATCGCAGGCAAGGGTGGCTATAAAGGTATTCCCGCTGCCAGCGTCTCAGGCCTCGAATATGTGGCCTTCAAGGCGAAGCCCGATGCCCGCATCGTTGGCCAGAGCCGGGCCCTGCAGGCCACGCCGGACGAGCTGGCAAAAACGGCGGAAGAGGGCCTGCTGCGCCTGATCGCGGCCTACCGGGAGGATAACTCCGCCTTCCTGTCCGCGCCCCGTGTGCAGTTCGTGAAATACGACAATGGCTACAACCGCCTTGCCCGCCGGGCGGAATGGGCTGGCGACACCGAAGACGGAGGCGGCGATGAGTGACATCGTGATACCGCCGGATACGGACGACTTCCGCAAGGCCGTTGAGGTTCAGGCGCGCTCGGCTGACCCGATGCATTCGGCCTTCGTCATGGCCAATGCCGGCTCCGGCAAGACGAAGGTCCTGATCGACCGCGTCGCTCGCCTGCTGCTGCGCCGTCCGGACGGGCGGCCCGGTGCGAAGCCGGACTCCATCCTCTGCATCACCTACACCAAGGCCGCGGCCAGCGAGATGCTGTCGCGTCTCTTCAAGACGCTCGGCCAGTGGTCGGTGATGGAAGACGACCCGTTGAGGAAGAAGCTCGCCCAGCTTCAGGGCCGCAAGGCCAGCGCCTACAATGCCGAAGACCTTCAGGTTGCCCGGGCCCTGTTCGCCAACGCGCTTGAAACGCCGGGCGGTCTGCGCATCGAGACCATCCACGCATTCTGTGCCCGCGTGCTGCGGCGCTTCCCCCTGGAGGCAGGCGTCTTTCCCGGCTTTACGGAGATCGAAGAAGACGAAGCCTACGCGCTGTGGAACGAAGCGCGCAGCGAAGCGGTCATGTCCGCGCAGCAAAACCTGCCGGACCTCCTTGATCTGCTGGCGCTGGAAGGCGGCCACGAAGGCGCGATGCTGGCCCTCGATACGTTGCGGAGTATCGGCACGGCGGTGCTTCGCTTTGCGGACCATTATGACAGCGATTTCGATGTCATGGACGATGTCCTGCGCGAGCGGCTTCAGGCGCCTGAGGCGTCGGTTGAAGAGCTGCTGGACCTCGCCATGGGCGAGGCATTGCCCGCCGCGGACATCCGCACGGTCGCCGAACTCCTGCTGACGGGCGGCAAGACCGATGTGGCGACAGGCGAGAAACTGATGGCCGTGCTCGCGACAGAAGATGCAGGCGAACGCTGGGGGATTTACCGGACCGTCTTCCGCACGGCGAGCGGGGATCTCCGCGCCTCCAATCCGTATACGAAAGGCATGGCCGAAGCCTTGCCGCTGGTCGCCAGCCTGTTCCAGATGAAGGAAGGCTTTGGCGAGGAAGCGGCGCGCATGCTGGAGCTGGAGGATCGGCTGAACCGGGCGGCAGCTTTCGCGCGCACCTCGGCCATGGTCCGCGTCGGTCTGCCTGCGCTGGAACGTTATCGCGACCTGAAACGGGCCCGCGCCGCGCTCGATTTCGACGATCTGATCGAACATACGCGCATCCTGCTGACAGCGACGGGGATGTCGGACTGGGTGCTCTACAAGCTGGATGGCGGTCTTTCGCACCTGTTGCTGGACGAGGCGCAGGACACCAGCCCCACACAATGGGAACTGGTCGATGCGCTGACGGGGGAGTTCGATGCCGGGGAGGGGATCGAGCGCGCGCAGGATCCGCGCACCCTGTTCGTCGTGGGCGACGAGAAACAGTCCATCTATTCCTTCCAGGGGGCGGACCCGTCGCAGCTGTTGAAGCAGTACCATCAGTTCCAGGCCCGCAATTCGGACCTGCTGAAAGAAACGATGGAAATGTCCTTCCGGTCCGGGCCGGAAGTTCTCGAATATGTCGACACGGTCTGGAACCAGGCCCCGCCCATTCCGAATGCGCCGGTTGAGACGCCTGCGGAGGAAAGCAATCTCGTCCATCACGTTTCCTGGCGGTCGGACCAGCACGGCGCGGTCGAGCTCTGGCCCATTCCGCCGAAAGAGGAAGAGACGGACGAGGATGCCTGGGCCCGCCCGGTCAACGCCATGCGGTCGTCGTCGCCGAAGGCGCGGCTGGCCACAGATGTGGCGAAGGCGGTACGGGCGATGATCGATGCGGGGGAAAGCATCTGGGCCGATACGGGCGAAGGATGGGTCCAGCGTCCCGTGCGGCCGGAAGATATCCTGATCCTCGTGCGCGGCCGGACAGGCGGCCTGTTCGACGCGATGATCGGTGCCCTGAAGGCACAAGGACTGCCGGTTGCCGGGGCCGACCGGCTGAAGCTGGGCGATCATATCGGTGTGCAGGACTGCCTGAACCTGATGCGCTTCGCCGCGCTGCCGGAGCGTGACCTGACGCTGGCCGAGATCCTGCGCGGGCCCTTCCTCGGGCTCGTCGATGATGACCGCTATCTGTTCGAGCTGGCCAGCGGCCGCAATCGGGGCGAGACGCTGTGGCAGCGCGTACAGGCCAGCGCCGATCCGGATGTAAAGGCGGCTTCCGCCTTCCTGCAGATGCTGATCGACAATGCTCATCTCCCACCCTTTGATTTCCTGACGGCGGTTCTGGACGTTCCGGGGGCGGATGGGAAAACGGGATGGGAGAAGCTCAACGCCCGGCTCGGCCATCCGGCGCGGGATCCGGTCCAGGCGCTGGTTGCCGAAGCCATTGCCTTTGACTCGACAGAGCCTGCGTCGCTGCAATGCTTCATCGCGCGCATGGAAGCGGGCGAAGTGGAGATCAAGCGCGACCTTGCGGCGCCGGAGCGGGAGATCCGCGTCATGACCGTGCACGGTGCCAAGGGCCTGCAGGCGCCGGTCGTCATCCTGCCGGATACGACCAGCGCGCCGAAACCGTCCGGTGGGCGTATCCACGAAATCAATGGCGTGCCGGTCTGGTCGCCGCGCAAGGACGGGGAGCTTGCGGAAGTCACCGCGGCCCGGGCGCTGGCCGACGCGCGCGCCGAGGAAGAACACCGCCGGCTGCTTTATGTGGCGCTGACGCGGGCGCAGGACCGGCTGATCATTGCCGGCCACTGGTATGGCGGCCAGAAAGGCGGCGGCTATCACGACCGGTCCTGGTATGCGCTCTGCCTGAACGCGATGGACCGGCTTGTCCCGGCTGAAGGCGAGGCGCGCGACGAACACCGCCGGTTTGGAGGTGCCCCGTCGACGGTGCCGAAGACCGGGCAGGGCGGCGGCGCCAAAGCCGGGTTTCCGGATTGGGCGTTGCAGCGGGTGGAAGACACGCCTGTGGCCGCCCGCCGCCGGTTCAGCGCGCCCACCAGCCTGCTGGGGCGCGACATGCCTGTCATGGCGCCGTTCGGAGAAGGCCGCGAAGCGCGCCTCAAGCGCGGCCGCCTGATCCACGCCCTGCTGCAATACCTGCCGGATGTGCCGGAGGGTGACCGGGAGACAGCGGGGCGCAACTTCCTCGCGCGGGATGCCTCGCTGGAAGAGGCGGAGCGCGAAGAGATGCTGGCGGCGGCGCTGGGCGTCCTGCAGGATCCGGCCATGGCGGGCGTCTTCGCGCCCGGCGGACGGGCCGAGGCCGCGATCATCGGCAGCTCGAAACAACACCTGCCGGAAGGCGTGGTGATCAACGGACGGGTCGACCGGCTGGTCGTCTCGGATACCGAAGTCCTGATCGTCGATTTCAAGACGGACCAGCCCGCCCCGGACACGCCCGAGGGCGTTGGCGAGAGCTATGTGCTGCAGATGGCGGCTTATTGGGCCGTACTCAGCGAGGCCTGGCCGGACCGCGCCGTGCGCGCCGCGCTCTGCTGGACGGACGGGCCGAAACTGATGCCGTTGCCGGAAGAGATGCTTTTAGCCTCGCTAAAGCGTGCTGGGAGTGAGGTTTGACTTGTGCCGGGAGTCCCTATCTAGCAGTCTGTTGAACCGAAATTGAGGAGCTCGCCATGGCCGCGATTGATGTAACAGACGACGAGTTCGATGGTGTCATCGCCAATTCCGATGTCCCTGTCGTAGTGGATTTCTGGGCTGAATGGTGTGGCCCGTGCAAACAGATGTCGCCGCACCTCGAAGCCGTTGCCGAAGAAATGGCCGGCAAGGTGAAAGTCGCCAAGATCAATGTCGACGAAAACCCGATGACCGGCTCGAAATACGGCGTGCGCGGCATGCCGACGCTGATGATCTTCAAGGATGGCAAGGTCGCCGCCACGCACCTCGGTGCGATGAGCAAGCAGGCCATCGCCGACTGGATCAAACAGTCGGCCTGATCCGTCAGGCTGGCTCGCTGGTCAGCGCCAGGAACACATCTTCAAGGTCGGGGGTCTCGGTGATGAGATCCCCGATTCCGATTCCGGCCTGACGTACCTGTTCCAGCAGGCGGCCGATTCCGGTCTCGCTGGTCCGGAACGTGATCGCCAGTTCCCCCGATTCGCGCATGGTCGCATCCAGCTCGGACAGGGCGTCCGGGACGGCCGTCAGCGGCTCTCGGGGGGTGATGACAAGCGTTTTGTAGTCGAGCCGGGCCAGCAGGCTCGGTGTCGGTTCGCAGGCGACAATCTCGCCATGGTTCACGATGGCGATGGAATCGCAGAGCTCTTCAGCTTCTTCCAGATAGTGAGTCGTCAGGATGATCGTGGTGCCGCGGTCATGCAGTTCGCGCACATAGGTCCACATCGAGCGGCGCAGTTCCACGTCCACACCGGCGGTCGGCTCGTCGAGGATCAGGACGGGCGGATTGTGGACGAGCGCCTTGGCCACCATCAGGCGGCGTTTCATGCCGCCCGACAGCTGGCGCACATAGGCGTCTTTCTTGTCGTCGAGGCCCACAGCCACAAGGATTTCATCGGTCTGCCGGTCGGCCTTCGGAACACCGTAGAAACCGGCCATCAGTTCCAGCATTTCAAACGGAGTGAAGAAGGGGTCGGCAACGATTTCCTGGTTCACAACGCCAATGGCGGCGCGGCTCTGGCGGGGGTGCTTGTCGATATCCAGACCCCAGATGCGGGCCGTTCCCGAGGTCTTGTTCACCAGGCCCGCCAGGATGTTGATGAAGGTCGACTTACCGGCCCCGTTCGGCCCCAGCAGGCCGAAGATTGATCCGCGCGGAATTTTCAGGCTGATTCCCTTCAGGGCGTGCTTTTCCGGCATGCGGCCGGAGGCGGCGTACACCTTCTGCAGGTTGTCGACTTCAATAGCGTATTCCGGGGCGGAGTTTTGGTCAGTCATCCAGTCCTTCTTTCCCTGCGGCATGGCGGTGCTTGCGTGGCACTCTGGTGCGCTCTAGGTAGGGCCCTAAGAGCCGGTGAACAAGCCGGTGCCAGATAACAGGACTGAATAGGCGACCCAATGCCCACCAAGCGCGATGCATTCGACCCACCGGAAGTCGTGATGGTCAAAAGTCACAAGGTCTCCTGCAATGGCGGCGGCGGCGCTCTTGGCCACCCGCGCGTCTGGTACGAGATGGGCGACGAAGATTATGTCGAGTGCAAATATTGCGACCGGCGTTTCGTCCTGATCGGCGGTAAAGACGACCCCGGCCGGGGTCACTGATTCTCCCAGAATAACGGAGCCGGCTGATCATGCATGTTCTTGTCGTCGGCGGTGGAATTGGGGGCCTCACAGCGGCCCTTGCGCTCGAAAAGCGCGGCCACACGGTCACGGTTGTCGAACAATCCGGTGTCATCAGCGAGGTCGGGGCCGGCCTGCAGCTGAGCCCCAATGCCATGAAAGTTCTGAACGCCCTCGGCGTCGGCGCGCGGGTGATGACGGATGCCTTCCGCCCGCAGGCCGCCGAGATGCGCTGGGGCCGCAGCGGGAGAAAGATCTTCTCCATCCCCCTGCGCAAGGCCGCGATGAATCGCTGGGGCGCAGAATATATTCATGTTCACCGGGCTGACCTGATCGAAGCCCTGCGCGCTGAACTGGCTGCGCGGGCGCCCGATTCGGTCGCGCTTGGCCACCGGCTGGAGCGCTACGAGAACAAGGGTGACAAGGTCGTCGCGCATTTCGCAGGCGGCGGCATGGTCGAGGCGGACCTGCTGGTCGGCGCCGACGGCATCCACTCTGCGGTGCGCGATCAGATGCTGGGCCCGGACAAGCCGGAATTCACCGGCTGTGTGGCCTGGCGTGCCACGGCCCCCGTAACGGCCCTTGGCGGCCATGCGCCGCCGCCCACGGCCAGCGTATGGGTCGGGCCGCACCGCCATGCGGTGACCTATCTGCTGCGCCGGGGCAGTCTCGCCAATTTCGTCGGGGTCGTGGAACACAAGACACCGGGCGACGAGTCCTGGACCGCGACGGGCGCCAAGGAACAGGCGCTGAAGGATTTCAAACGGTGGCACCCATCCGTCACCGCCATCATCGAAGCGGCGGATTCCATGAACCGCTGGGCGCTTTACGGGCGCAAACCCCTGCCGAAATGGAGCGATGGCCGGGCCACGCTTCTGGGCGATGCCTGCCATCCCATGCTGCCTTTCCTGGCGCAGGGGGCGGCCATGGCGATCGAGGATGCCTGGGCGCTGGCCGCGTGTCTCGAAACGGAAGCCGATCTGACGGCGGCGCTTGCAGCCTACGAAGCCCGCCGCAAGCCGCGCGTGACCCGTGTGCAGCAGGGGGCGCGCGACAATTCGAAACTCTATCATCGCGGCAATCCGATCACGCGGTTCGGGTCTTATGTGCCGATGGCGATGGCGGCCCGGGCGGCGCCGGAATTTGTCCGGTCACGACTCGACTGGATCTACACCTACGACGAAACGTCTCTTTAGAATTTCACCGGTAAACCTTGCTCCGTAATTGCCCTAAGGGCAGGAAGTTCGTCCTCTCGAATAAACGCCCGGTGAAAAATGCTTTCCATACTCGATCTGTTCCGCGTCGGAATTGGCCCTTCCAGCTCACACACGGTGGGCCCGATCCGGATTGCGAACCGGTTCCTTGCGACCCTGGCTGAGAACATCGGCGCGGTGGAGCGGATCGAGGTTGAACTGCAAGGCTCGCTGGCGCTCACCGGGGCAGGTCACGCGACCCCCAAGGCGGTCATGCTGGGCCTGCTGGGCTTTGAGCCCGAGACCCTGGATCCTGACGCGGCAGACCGGGACGTTGCGGCGCTGGAAGCCTCCCGCCAGCTGCCTCTGCCGGACGGGCGCAGCATCGCTTTCGACCCGGCGGCTGACATCATTTTTGCCTATGACGTCCTTCCGGCGCTTCACCCGAATGGCATGCGCCTGCGGGCGTTCGGCGCGGACGGCGGCGTCTTGTCGGACGAGACCTGGTATTCCACGGGCGGCGGCTTCATCGCGACCGAGCGCCAGCTGCAGCGCCCGGTGGAGGACGACATCCTGCCGGTCGGCCCGTCCGTGCCGCACCCGTTCGGGTCGGCAGCCGAATTGCTGGCCCTCTGTGCCGGACAGGACCTCAGCATCGCGGACATCATCCTCACCAATGAAGACGCCATGCGTCCGCGGGCAGAGACCGACGCCGCTTTGGACCGGGTCGCGGACGTGATGCTTGCCTGCATTGAGCGGGGGCTCGCCCGGGAAGGCACATTGCCGGGCGGGCTGAATGTGCGCCGGCGTGCACCGGACCTGTGGAAGAAGCTGCAGAATGATCCGCTATCGAACGAACGCGAACAATTGTTCGACTGGCTCAATGTCTACGCCATGGCGGTGAATGAGGAAAACGCCAGTGGCGGACAGGTGGTGACCGCGCCGACCAATGGGGCTGCAGGGATCATCCCGGCGGTGATCCGTCACTATTGCGCCGATGCGGAAGACAAGACCGCGCGCCTGCGGCGCTTCATGCTCACGGCCGGGGGGATTGGCCTGCTCTACAAGCAGCGGGCGTCGATCTCCGGCGCGGAAATGGGCTGCCAGGGCGAAGTCGGCGTGGCCTGTTCCATGGCGGCGGCCGGCCTTGCCGCTGTCTGGGGCGCCAATCCGCAACAGGTGTGCAATGCGGCGGAGATCGCCATGGAGCACAATCTGGGCCTGACCTGCGACCCGGTGGGCGGCCTCGTCCAGATCCCCTGTATCGAGCGAAATGCCATCGGTGCGGTGAAAGCGGCCAATGCGGCGCGCCTTGCCCTGCACTCGGTGGATCAGGCCCGGGTTTCGCTGGACCAGGTGATCGAGACCATGCGCCAGACCGGCATGGACATGTCCTCCAAATACAAGGAAACATCGCAGGGCGGCCTTGCCGTGAACGTTATCGAATGTTGAGCGTTCTGTCCTAGAGTAGATTGTATCGAAATCTCCGGGAGTGGCGCATGACCACGGTCAATAATCTGTCTTCGCTGTTGCACAGCCTTGAGGAGAATACCGAGGGCGACACGGTGACGGTGCGGGCCATGCTGAACGCCGTCGGACGGCGCTCCTACGGGCCAATCCTGTTATTGCTCGGATTTCTGGCGCTCAGCCCGCTGGCGATCGTTCCCGGCGCGACATGGCTTGTCGGGATCATCACCCTCCTGATTGCCGGCCAGATCCTGATCGGGCGGCCATACCCGTGGGTGCCCTCCCGTTTTCTGAATATCGAGTTCCCCCGTGAGGCGCTGTTGCAGGGCATCAAGATGACGGATCCCTATGTCTGTCAGGTCGACCGTTTCCTGAAGCCGCGGCTGGCCTTCCTGACCGCGCCGCTGTTTGCGCCGTTCGTCGCGCTGATCTGCATCGCGGCCGCCATCCTGACGATTCCATTGGGACTCGTGCCATTCGGGCCATTCCTTCCGGGGCTGACGGTCTTCCTGTTCGGCCTGGCCCTGACGGCGCGGGACGGCTTCGTCCTGATCCTGGCTGCGTTGGGCCTGGCAGGGGCGTGCTGGCTTCTTTTCCGCCTCTGGTCACGGATTTCCGGTACGTTCGCTTGACGCCGGGGACGGCCTTTTTGACTTGAGAGGGCTGGGTTACGCTTGCGCAAACGTAAGCTGAGGACGCCATGTCGGAGCTGAAATCTTATCTGGGCTGGAAGGTGGATTACCTGAATCCTCCCGGTGAACCGGCCTTTGCCGGGCCGGATTCCGTCTCGTGGCAAGTTTTCAAGAATCCGGTGGCGCTGGCGATTGGCGGCGTGGCGGCGGTCCTGCTGGAATTTGCCGACGCCCGCATCCGCTCCGGCGTTTGGGATCATTCGGTTTTCAAGACTGACCCGATCGGACGCTCCAAGCGTACCGGCGTTGCGGCCATGGTCGGGGTCTACGGTCCCCAGAGCGCGGCCCGCCGGGTCATTCAGGGCGTCACCAACATGCATGCGCGCGTGCAGGGCCAGACGCCATCCGGCGAGTCCTACAAGGCGCTGGACGTTGACCTGCTCGACTGGGTCAGCGCCACGGCCAGCTTTGGTTTCCTGACGGCCTATGACCGCTTCGTGAAGCCTGTATCCGATGCCGACAAGAAACGCTTCTTCGAGGAAGGCGTGCCGGTGGCGCGGCTTTACGGGGTCCAGAACCCGATCCGGTCTCTGGAAGACTTCGATGCGATGATGCAGCACCTGTTGCCGCGGTTCGAGCCACACCCGATCAATACCGAATTCCTGGACATCATGTGCTCCGGCCGCGCCGCACCGGGCGTGCCCAAGGGCCTCCAGAGCGCACTGGTCCATGCGGCCGTGTCTATCCTGCCGCCAGCCGTCCGTGAACGGCTGGAACTTGGCCGGGAATACGATCTGCACTGGAAAGGCGAGATGACGGTGAAGCTGATGGCCAAAACCGCCGAAAGCCTTCCGGACCTGTCTTCCCCCGCAGCACACGCCAGCGAACGGCTCGGCCTGCCGCGGTCCTTCCTGTGGAAGAACGATGCGGAACGCGCGCGACTTTTAGAAAACGCCGCCGCCCGGCAGGCGTCGGTTCCAGCTGAATAGGACCGCTGACCCATGGATCTTGCCTTCAAGCCCGATGAGGAAGCCTTCCGCGAGGAAGTCCGGGATTTTCTTTCCGACAATCTGACCGAAGACCTTCGCCGTTATGCGGCGCGAATGACCAGCGTGTATGCGGAGAAGGAGGTCGGGCTCGCCTGGCAGAAGATTCTTGTCGAAAAGGGATGGGCCGCGCCGTCATGGCC
The DNA here is from genome assembly GCF_000685235.1 of Hyphomonas adhaerens MHS-3. NCBI lineage: Bacteria > Pseudomonadati > Pseudomonadota > Alphaproteobacteria > Hyphomonadales > Hyphomonadaceae > Hyphomonas > Hyphomonas adhaerens. The sequence continues at coordinate 413,503 of NZ_ARYH01000002.1, read as the reverse complement.
GGTGGAATATGGCGGCTGCGACTGGACCCTCGCCCAGCATTACATTTTCGATGTGGAGAAGGCGCGGGCAGGCGCCCCGCCGCTGTCGCCGATGGGGATCGGCATGTGCGGACCGGCCCTGATCGGCCATGGGTCGAAAGCGCAGAAAGACTATTACCTCCCACGCATCCTGTCGGGTGAGGATTTCTGGTGCCAGGGCTATTCTGAACCTCATGCGGGCTCTGACCTCGCCGCGCTGACCATGTCGGCGGTCGAGGACGGGGACGATTTCATCTGCAATGGCCAGAAGATCTGGACCACGCACGGCCACGTCGCCAATATGTGCTTCTGCCTTGTGCGGACGGACTCCTCCGGCAAGCTGCAGCAGGGGATCACCTTCATCCTGATCGACATGACCTCCCCGGGCGTGCGGGTCGATCCGATTGTCATGACCTCCGGTGAGCATATCCAGAATTCCCTGTTCTTCACCGATGTCCGTGTGCCGAAGAAAAATGTCGTCGGCGAGGTCAACAAGGGCTGGACTGTTGCGAAATACCTGCTCGAATTCGAGCGGGGCGGGAATGCCTATGGCCCGAGACTGCTGGCGCGGCTGAAGGCGCTGCGCCGCGATGCGGCGGAACAAGACCTCCTGACCCCCGCTTTTGCCCGCAAGATCAGCCTCGCCGAGGCGGAGGCCACCGCGCTTGAAGCGGCGGAAATGCAGCTGATGGCGGAGCTCGCCAGCGGCGGCACGCCGGGGCTCAAGGGCTCGATGATGAAGATCCGCGGGACCGAGCTCAGCCAGCACATCACCGAACTCGCCATCGAACTGGCCGGTGTCTACGTCCAGCCCTTCCAGCCGCATCACACCAGCCCTGGCGGGCCGGTGACCACAACGCCGCCCTCAAATGCGCCGCTTGTCGGCCCGGAAAGCGCGGTCACATCGTCGGCAAAATATTTCAACGACCGGGCAGGGTCGATCTATGCCGGTTCCAACGAGATCCAGCGCAACATTCTCGCCAAGGGGCAGCTGCGCCTGTAGGACCGGACCAGATGATCACGCGCGACGAACAATCGGAATAACCGAACATCAACAAGGCCGTGCACGGCCGAAGGAGGAACACAATGGCAATCAAGACACGCTTTACCGAAGAGTTCGGGATCGAACACCCGATCGCACAGGGCGGCATGCAATGGGTCGGCTATGCCGAGATGGTCGCGCCGGTCGCGAACGCTGGCGGCCTCGGCTTTCTGACGGCGCTGACACAGCCGACACCGGAAGACCTGGCCAAGGAAATCGCCCGCACCAGGGAAATGACCGACAAGCCGTTCGGCGTGAACCTGACGATCCTGCCGGCCATCAAGCCGCCGCCTTACGCTGAATACCGCGACGCGATCATTCAGGGCGGCGTGAAGATTGTCGAAACCGCGGGTTACAAGCCGCAGGAACATATCGACCATTTCAAGCAGCACGGCATCAAGATCATTCACAAATGCACGGCCGTGCGCCACGCGCTCTCGGCCGAACGCATGGGCGCCGATGCGATTTCCATCGACGGCTTCGAATGTGCGGGCCATCCGGGCGAAGACGATATTCCGGGCCTGATCCTGATTCCGGCCGCAGCCGACAAGGTGAAGGTGCCGATGCTGGCGTCCGGCGGCTTCGGTGATGGCCGCGGCCTTGCGGCAGCGCTGGCCCTCGGCGCTGACGGCATCAATATGGGCACGCGCTTCTGCGTCACAAAGGAAGCGCCGATCAACGAGTCCTTCAAGCAGCAGATGGTCGAGAATGACGAGCGCGCCACGAACCTCATCTTCCGCACGCTGCACAATACGGCGCGCGTGATGAAGAATGCCGTCTCCGACGAAGTGGTCGCGATCGAACGCAAGGGCGGGGCAAAATTCGAAGACGTCCAGCACCTCGTTGCCGGTGTCCGTGGCCGCAGGGCGATGGCGGAAGGCGATACCGATGGCGGCATCTGGTCGGCCGGCATGATCCAGGGTCTGATCCACGACATCCCGAGCGTCGAGGAACTGATCGACCGCATCGTCGCCGATGCCGAGGCGATTATCAAAAGCCGTCTCGAGTCGATGGTCAAATAAGCGGGGAGGGTCATATGGCTTACGAGCAGGTGCTTCTGGAAAAAGATGGCCCTGCGGCCATCATTACCCTCAACCGCCCGGAAAAACTGAACGCGTTCACCAACCAGCTTGGTCGGGAACTTGCGGATGCGATCCGCGCCTGTGATGCAGATGATGACGTTCGCGGCATCATCATCACGGGCGCGGGGCGTCATTTCTGTGCCGGTGCGGACATCTCGGATGGCGCGGACGCCTTCGATACCAAGAGCGGATCAGGCGCGAAGAATTTCGGCACCAGCGAGCCCGGCAAGCGCCGGGACGGGGCCGGCTTCATCGGCGCGATGTATGCGTGCCAGAAGCCGCTGATTGCCGCGTTCAACGGCGCAGCGGTCGGCGTGGGCATCACGATGATGCTGCCCACCGACATCAAGATCGCGTCCGAGAAGGCGAAGTTCGGATTCGTCTTCGCCCAGCGCGGCCTGCCGCCCGAAGCTGGCAGTGCCTGGTTCCTGCCGCAGCTGGTCGGCCTGCCGCAGGCGCTGCGCTGGTGCATGACAGGAAAGGTCTTCGAGGCGCAGGAAGCGCTGGAAGGCGGTCTGATCAGCGAGATCCACCCGCCCGAGGAGTTGCTGCCTGCCGCCAAGCGAATCGTCGCCGAGATCGCGCAGAACACGGCGCCCGTTTCGGTCGCGCTCGTCCGTCAGCTGCTCTGGCGATTCGGACCGGCGGCAGACCCGTTCGATCTGCTGAAAGTCGATGGCCAGTTTGCGCTGACCCTCGGATCGTCCCCGGATGTGAAGGAGGGGGTGACGGCCTTTCTTGAGAAGCGCGCGCCGAATTTCCCCGGAAAGGTCTCAGCCGACATGCCGGACGGGTATCCCTGGTGGTAATCTCGCCCGGCCTGCGCCGCTATAGACGGTGTATAGAGGGTGTATAGACGGTCTTCGTGAGGGTGCTGAAGCGCCGCAAAGTGTTGGATAAGGCTGTCGGGGGAAGAGGTGGCTCCGCGAGTAGGACTCGAACCTACGACCGGGCGATTAACAGTCGCCTGCTCTACCAACTGAGCTATCGCGGAACAGCCGGAGAGGGGCTATTACCAGACCAAACCGCCGGTTCAAGCCCTCTGATGCTGCGAACGACACAATTCTTTCAGATCGCACCAGAAAATCGCATAAAAAAAAGGCGGGAGACGTGTCTCCCGCCGAGGCGTTGGGTGATGGTGGGTGTCTCCAAGAGAAGACAGGGTTAACAATCTGCTGAAATAGTTAACACGACCTAAACGGCTTTCCGGAAAATCGAATTTCTTCGTCAATGTTCCGGATTAATGCTGCGGGCGCCGAAACGCCTGCGGAAAAACCGCATGAATACAGGGATATTCATCGCTTTGGGAAGGTCTGGAGGCCCCGGCCGGAATCGAACCGGCGTACACGGATTTGCAATCCGCTGCGTCACCACTCCGCCACAGGGCCATGCCGGAAGCAGGCCTCCTAGCAACCTTCCGCCCGGCGTGCAATCTGCCGATTTCAGGCCTGTGCGCGTTTATCGCCGATTGCATGTCCGAAGCTGCATGCTAAAGGGCTCCCCAGAGGAACATACGCACCCCGAAAGGCGAGAGCCCATGAACTTCGAAGCCGCCCGTGAAATCATGGTCGACAGCCAGATCCGCCCGAATGACGTGTCGGATCCTGAATTCGTCCATGCTTTCCTGAACACGCCCCGTGAAGCCTTCGTCCCGGCGACCCGCAAACCCGTCGCTTATTCCGAACTCGAGATCGAGACGTCGGAAGGCCGGGCCCTGTGGACCCCGCGTGACACGGCGAAACTATTGAAATCGGCTGGAATCCAGCCGACCGATATTGTGCTCGTCATCGGGGCAGGCGCGGGCTACGAGACGGCCCTGATCAGCCACCTCTCCGAAACTGTGATCGCGCTGGAAGAAAGCGCCGAGCTGGTGGATGCCATGTCTGACCGGTTTGCGTCCCTTGGGGTCGACCGGGCTGTCGCCGTCGAAGGCAAGCTGGAAGACGGCCTGTCGGATCAGGGGCCGTTCGATGTGATCTATGTCTGCGGCATGGTCGAAACTATTCCGCAAGCCTGGAAAGACCAGCTGGCCGAAGGGGGCCACCTGGCCCTCGTGCAGCTGGAACAGGACGGCGTCGGGCGCGGCCGCGTCTACACAAAGGCGGGCGATACGGTGTCGTCGCGCTACGCCTTTGATGCTTTCCCGCCTAAATTTGCACAGTTTGACCGCAAAAAGGCGTTTGTGTTCTGATTTTCGGGGCGCAACTGCGCTAACGTTAACTCCCCGGAAAAGTGAACACTGTTCTCTGTAGCCGCTAGGCCTGTATAAAGGCGTGTAATAGTAATTACGGCATCTGAGGAGCCTCCTATGACCCTGAAGTTTCGTATCCTTGCGGGCAGCGCGCTGGCCGGCCTGCTGGTGACCGGCAATGTGTCGGCCGAGACATTGGAGGATGCAGTTGCCTCGGCGGTCCTGTCGAATCCGCAGCTCGAATCGCAACGCGTCGAGTCGGATATTGCCCGCGAGTCGCTTCAGCAGGCGCGCGCAGGTGGCCGCACGACCGTGACGGTCGGTGGTTCGGCTGGCTACCAGTACACGGATACCAATTCGCCATTCAGCGTCAGCAACGGCGATTCCGGTGCATTCTCCACACAGGTCCAGGCGACCAAGCCGATCTATACCGGCGGACGCATTTCTGCCGGCATCCGTCAGGCAAAGGCCGGAATCAGTGCAGCCGATGCGCAGTATGAAGCCGCCCAACAGGATCTGATTCTTGAGGTCATCACTGCCTATATGGATGTGCGCCGAGATCGCGAGACGGTCTCCATTCGCGAGAACAATGTCGAAGTCTCAACCGAACAGGTCCGTGCCGCAGAAGACCGCTTCGAAGTCGGCGTTGTGACCCGCACCGATGTCTCGCTGGCCCGCGCCAACTTTGAGGGCGCCCGCGCATCTCTGGCGGGGGCCGAATCCGCGCTTCAGACCAGCCTTGCAAACTATTCCTTCCTGACCGGACTTGTCCCGGGCGACCTGGCGCCGCCTCCACCGGTGCCGCCATTGCCGAAATCCCTGGAAGAGGCGACCCGGCTGGGTCTGGACGCCAATCCTGACATGATCGCCGCGCGTCATTCCGAACGGGCGGCGATGGAGGCGATCGAGGCGGCCAAGGCGCAGGGACGCCCAACCGTCAATCTCGTTGGAACGGCACAAACTCAGTATTCGAAATTCGAAACACGGAATGTGCAGCAATCGTCTGTTTCCGGTGTCGTGCAGGGCTCAATCCCGATCATGACCGGTGGATTGGTGAAGAGCCAGACCAAGGCTGCCCGCCTGCGCCGTGATCAGGCCCGCCGTCAGATTGATGCGCTGGACCGCTCCATCCGGGCTCAGGTGGCCTCTGCCTGGTACGGATATGACGCGACCCTGCGGGCGATCGAAGCCTCCAAACGCCAGGTCGATGCAGCGGAAATCGCGTATGACGGTGCCAAGGAAGAACTGGCGGTCGGTGTCCGTACGACGCTGGATGTCCTGAACCAGGAACAGCAATTGTTCGAAGCCCGGCTTGCGCTGGTTCAGGCGGAACGGGATGCCTATGTGGCGGCGCATCAGCTGCTGCGCGCGACTGGCCAGCTGGCGCAACCATAGCTACCGGTCCTGAAAGAGGTTAACACTGTCAGGTCTTTGTTAACCCAATCGCCTTAGCGATCGTAAATAGAATCGACGACGCGAATGCATATCAGGGGGCTCTGATGGCCAACGAAGCACATAAGGAACCGACGATGGAGGAAATCCTCGCGTCGATCCGTAAGATCATCTCTGACGACGCTGCTACGCCTTCGTCGACGGCCAAACCTGAGCCTGAGATCGCCAATGACGAGGAAGACGATGTCAGCCTCGAAGAGGTGATGTTCGACGAAGACATCCGCGAGGAATCCTCTGAGGACACGGCTGAGCCGGAAGGCAGCGTCGAGCTGGAGATGGAAGCCTTTGAAATCGAGGATTTCGCCGAGGAAGACCCGCCCGCAGCGGCGCCGGAGCCGGTCGAAAGCTTTGAATCCCTGCTCAGCGCGTCGCGGTCTGCCGAATATGAACCTGAGCCGGAACCCGAACCCCTGCCTGAGCCGATTCCGGAGCCTGTGGCCGCCGCGCCAGCTCCCGTCGTGCCCGAACCGGCCCCCGCACCAGCGCCTGTGGAGAAAGCCATGTCTGCATCGCCCGCCTACGATAATTCCTCGCTGACCGATGATTCGACCGCGAACGCGGCTGCCGGAGCCCTCGGCAAGCTGATCTCGAAGATGGATCTTGGTGGCGACAACACGCTCGAAGCGCTCGTTCGCGAGATGCTGCGTCCGATGATCAAGGAATGGCTGGATGCCAACCTGGCATCGATCGTCGAAGAGAAAGTCGAGGCAGAAGTAGAGCGCATCTCCCGCATGGCGCGCTAGCCTCTCCCGCCAAATTGTTTATAGGGAAGGGCGCGCCGTCACCGGCGCGCCTTTTCTTTTTATCTGGACTACGCCCGAAACGATGCTCGACCAAAGATTTGACCCCGCTGAAGCCGAACCCCGCCTGTATGAGGCCTGGGAAACACAAGGCTGCTTCAAGCCATCCGGTGACACGTCTGCGCAGGCCTATTCCATCGTCATCCCGCCGCCGAATGTGACGGGCGTGCTGCACATGGGGCACGCGCTGAACAACACGCTTCAGGATGTGCTGATCCGCTTTGAGCGCATGCGCGGCAAGAACGTGCTCTGGCAGCCGGGTACGGACCATGCCGGTATCGCGACGCAGATGGTGGTCGAACGCCAGCTGGCCGAGGAAGGCAATATCAGCCGCCGGGACATGGGCCGCGAGGCCTTCGTCGACCGCGTCTGGACCTGGAAAGCCGAATCCGGCGGCGCCATCGTCAACCAGCTGAAGCGCCTCGGCGCCTCCTGCGACTGGAGCCGCGAACGCTTCACCATGGGTGACCGGAACGATCCGGAAAATTCCATGGTGCGCGCCGTCACCAAAGTGTTCGTGGAGCTCTACAACAAGGGCCTGATCTATCGCGACAAGCGCCTCGTGAACTGGGATCCACACTTCCAGACGGCGATTTCCGATCTCGAAGTCGACCAGCGCGAAGTGAACGGCCATTACTGGCACCTGCGCTATCCATTGGCCGATGGCGTCACCTATGAGCATCCCGTCAAGGACGAAGACGGCAACGTCACCGGCACAGAGACGCGCGACTATATCGTCGTCGCGACCTCCCGCCCGGAAACGATGCTGGGCGATACCGGCGTTGCTGTGCACCCGGAAGATGAGCGCTATGCAGGCCTTGTCGGCAAGTTCGTGGAGCTGCCCATCGTCGGCCGCCGTGTCCCGATCGTTGCAGATGAGTATGCGAACCCGGAAAAGGGCTCCGGCGCGGTGAAAATCACGCCAGCGCACGACTTCAACGACTTTGAAGTCGGCAAGCGTGCAGGTCACACGCCGCTGAACATCCTGACGGCAGTTGCCGCCGTCGTGGATGGGGCAGAGGCCGATGCGGCGGGCATTCCCGAAGCCTATCGCGGGCTGGACCGCTTCGACGCGCGCAAGAAAGTTGTCGAGGATTTCGAGGCTGCCGGACTTCTGGAAGAGATCGAAAAACTCAAGATCGAACAGCCCTTCGGCGACCGGTCCAATGTCGTCATCGAACCATGGATGACAGACCAGTGGTATGTCGATGCCAAGACAATGGCCCAGCCTGCCATCGCCGCCGTGCGCGAAGGCAAGACGACGTTCGTGCCCGAGAACTGGGAAAAGACCTATTACAACTGGATGGAAAATATCCAGCCCTGGTGCATCAGCCGCCAGCTCTGGTGGGGGCATCGGATTCCAGTCTGGTATGGCCCGGATGGCAAACCTTTTGTTGCGGTGTCCAGGGAAGAGGCCGTCGAGCAGGCCAAATCACACTACCAGCAATTTTATCATGATGCGAATGTGCCAGATGAAATCGTAGAGATTGTCTGCGCGGCATACAAAAGTGACCCCATATGCCTTGAGCAAGACGAAGACGTCCTCGACACCTGGTTCTCCTCCGCGCTCTGGCCGTTCTCGACGCAGGGCTGGCCGGAGCAGACGGACGATCTGAAAACCTTCTTCCCGACGGCGACGGTGGTCACGGCGTTCGACATTATCTTCTTCTGGGTTGCCCGGATGATGATGATGAGCCTCGAATTCATGGGTGAAGTCCCGTTCAAGGATGTCTACATCCACGCCCTCGTCCTGGACGAGAAAGGGCAGAAGATGTCGAAGTCCAAGGGCAACGCCATGGACCCGCTGGAACTGGTCGACGAGTACGGCGCTGACGCGCTCCGCTTCACCATGGGTCGCATGGCCGGGCAGGGCCGCAATATCCGCCTGTCGAAGCAGGCGGTCGAAGGCAATCGGAACTTCGCGACGAAACTCTGGAACGCCGCGCGCTTCGCCGAAATGAATGAGTGCGGCGCGCCGGGGGACATAGATTTCGACGAAATCCAGAGCCCGGTGAACCGCTGGATCCTCGGAGAATTGATGCAATGCGTGGCGGACGTCACGAAGGGCATCGAGGATTATCGTTTCGACGAGGGCGCCGGGGCGCTCTACCGCTTCGTGTGGAACACCTTCTGCGACTGGTATCTGGAACTCATCAAGCCGCTGCTTGGCGGGATGGACGATGCCGCGAAGTCCGAGACGCGCAAGGTTTGCGGATATGTGCTCGATGAGACGCTGAAACTGCTGCACCCGTTCATGCCATTTGTGACGGAAGAGCTCTGGGACCGCCGCGCGCCGGGCCGGGTTGAGGATCAGGGCCTGCTGATGCGGCAGGACTGGCCCGCCTTCACGGGCTTCCACGATGAAGCCGCCGCTGACGAAGTGGACTGGGTGATCGGCCTGATCACGGAACTGCGCTCGCTGCGCAACGATCTCGGTGTACCCGCAGGGGCGAAAATTCCTTTGGCGCTGATCAAGGCCGGGCCGGAGATCGAGACCCGCGCCATGCGCCATGAAGACGTGCTGAAGCGCCTCGCCCGCCTGGAAGACATTGCGTTCACGGATACGACGCCGGATGGCGCCGTGACGGCCGTCTTCGGCGATACGGTGGCCGCGCTCCAGATTGCGGATTTTGTGGATATCGAAGAAGCGCGCAAACGGCTCGACAAGGAACTCGGCCAGATCGAGAAGGACATCACGTCCACCGAGAAGAAACTCTCCAATGAGAACTTCGTCGCCCGCGCGCCGGAAGAAATCGTGGAAGAGAACCGCCAGCGCCTCGTCGATTGGGCAGCGCGGCGCGAAAAGCTGACTGCGGCACGAAAGGGGCTTGAAGGCCTCTGACCTTCGTGGGCAACCTGCTGTCAGATGGACAGGAGGCTTTTCCATGATTTTTCGGCCGCTTTTCGCGGCAGCCGCGATTTTTCTCGCGGGCTGTCAGGTTTCGCCTGTGAACGCTGAACCACCGGAAGCCCCGCAGTGGCGTCTGGCGATCCACGGCGGCGCAGGCGTCATCACACGCGGCTCAATGACGCCGGAACAGGAAGCGCTTTACAGGGCGGGTCTTCAGGAAGCGCTGGAAGCCGGCGCAGACGTGCTGCGCAATGGCGGCAGCGCGCTCGATGCAGCGCAGGCGGCGGTCATTCCGATGGAGAACAACCCCATCTTCAATGCCGGCAAAGGCGCGGTGTTTACCGCAGCCGGGACGCATGAACTCGACGCGTCCATCATGGAGGGCAGCTCACGCGATGCCGGCGCTGTCGCTGGCGTGACCATCGTGAAAAATCCGATCCTCGCGGCGCGCGCCGTGATGGACAAATCCGAACATGTCATGTTTGCCGGTCCCGGCGCGGATGCGTTTGCAGAAGCGCAGGGGCTCGAGACCGTTCCGAACACCTATTTCGACACGGAACGCCGCCGCAAGTCGCTGGAGCGGGTGCTTGAGACACAGTCCCGCACGGCGGCGGACAAGCACGGGACGGTCGGTGCCGTCGCCATTGATGCGGACGGCAATATTGCCGCCGCCACGACGACGGGTGGCATGACGGCAAAAACCGCCGGACGGGTCGGGGATTCGCCGCTGATCGGTGCGGCAACATATGCGGAGAACGGCGTCTGCGGTGTGTCCGCAACCGGGCACGGCGAGTATTTCATCCGGGTCGGCGTGGCCAAGACGATCTGCGACCGGGTGAAGCTTGCCGGGGACAGCATCGGCGAAGCAGCAGAGGTCGCCCTGACGGAAGTTGCAGACCTTGGCGGCGATGGCGGTGTGGTGCTGATCGACGGCAATGGCGATGTCGATTTCGTCTTCAACAGCGAAGGCATGTATCGCGGCTGGATCGATGCAAGTGGGTCCTGGACCGCGATCTATGGCGACGAAACGGAGACGGAGGAATAATGCCGGTTGCAGGGGCAATTCATGAGTTTTGAAACGCCGCAAAGCCTCCTGTTCCGTGACGCTGTACCAGACGACGTCGCCGCGTTGACGGCGCTCGCGCGCAAGACGTTCACGGACAAGTTCGGGCATCTCTACAATCCGGACGACCTCGCTGCGTTTCTGGAGGAGTCGCACAATCCGGATCTCTACCGGGACTGGATCGCAGATCCGGACGTGCTGGTCCGGGTGTGCGAGGCGGATGGCGGGGACATCGTCGCCTACCTGCTTTGCAGCCCGCTCAGCCTGCCGGCGCCTGATCCCGAACCGGGCGCGCTGGAGCTGAAGCGGGTCTACGTCGATGGCCGCCTGCAGGGGCGCGGAACCGGTTCACGCTTCATCGACGAGGCGCTTGCCTGGGCGCGGGAACGGAGCGCGCCGGAGATGTATCTCAGCGTCTATTCCGGCAATCTGGATGCCCAGCGTCTCTACGACCGGCTAGGCTGGGAAAAAGTGGCGGAATTCCTGTTTCCGGTCGGCCGGCACCGCGATCTTGAATACCTTCTGCGGCTGAAACTCTGATCGCCTTGGCGGGACGCGCGAACCGGTTTTAAGTAATAATTTCAAGTTCGCGGGACACTTACATGACAGACCAGCCTGAGATTGATCCGGCGATCCTGGAGGCCATGAATGGCCTGCAGGAAGAATTTTCTGGTTTTGCCGGCGTATACCAGAACGAGATCCGGCCCGCCCTTCAGGCGCGCGAACATGACCGGGAAAAGGCCGTCAGCAAGGCGCGGAAGTACCGCTACATCGGGATCGGTCTGGGCGTGGCCATCGCGCTGGTCGGCTTTATCGGATTCAAGTCCGTGTTCGGGCCTTTCCTCGGTGTCCTTGTCGGGTTCGGTCTGGTGACGTGGGGCGGCCAGGACCTCAAGCGTTTTGGCAAGGAGGCCAAGGAGCTGCTCGTCCAGCCTGTCGTGCGCAAGCTGGACCTGACATTCCAGCCTGAGCCGGGCGAGGTCGCCTCGATCTACGAGCACAAGAATGTTGGTATCGTGCCTGGCTGGGACCGCGCCAGCTATGAAGACCGGCTGACGGGGGCGCGCGATAATGTCGAGTTCGAACTCTTTGAGGCGCATCTGGAAGAAAAGCGCCGGTCCACCGATTCCAAGGGCCGGACCACGACGCGATGGGTTACCGTTTTCCGTGGGCAATGCCTGCGTTTTCACTTCGACAAGACATTTTACGGCCGGACACTCGTCACCCGGGATGCAGGGTTCTTCAACCGGTTCGGCGGCGGCAACGGCATGCAGCGAGCGTCGCTGGAAGATCCTGAGTTCGAGAAAATCTTCGAGGTCTACACAACCGATCAGGTGGAATCCCGCTACCTGCTGACACCGGATCTGATGCAGGAACTTGTGAACCTGGAGCAGACATTCCACGGCGGGAAACTGAAGTGCTGCTTCGATGGCGGTGAGCTGTATATCACGCTGCAGGGAGGCAACCTGTTTGAGCCCGGCAGCATGTTCACCCCGCTCGACAGTCCCAGCCGATTGCGGGAATTGCTGGAGGACTTCGCCGCCGTCTTCCACATCATCGATGTCACCAACAAGAACCGCCGCCGCAGAAGCGGGCAGGGGACAACCAAGCCGTGATCGCGGCCGGCAAATTGGGCAATTTCAGGGCAGTAACGTTCAGTAAGGCTTCAGATGACAATCCTCATATTGCAGACCACTGGTGAGAAAGGACTGTTTATGAGCCGACTGATACTTGCTGCCATCTTTGCCCTTGCCGCGCCCGTTGCTTCTGCAGATGCGGCGTCGTCGGCCAAGGAACTTGCCCGGTGTCAGGCGATGTCAGCCACGTTCAAGCCGAAGCAGAAAGAAATCGCGAAGCTGAAAGACGCGCGCGATGAGCAGGCTGAAATCGTAGAAACAAAAGGCGAAGCCTGGGACGATGTCGAAGTCATGCGCAATGCCTCCAGGAAACATGCGAAGACCGCAGATGCTGCCAAGGCGGACTATGAGGCGGCGAAAGCGGACTTGTTGCGCATGGAGCTTGGACTTCAGGAAGCTGTCACAGCCCTGAACGCGGACTTTGAAGCCTACAACCAGACCTGCGCCACCCAGAAATAGTCTCTCCCTCTAACGCGGACCCGTCGGACGCTGACAGCTTCTGTCAGCGTTGATAAGACCAGTACGCGTATGTCTGTTGGGCTTTTACGCAAACCGTTGTTGTCTGCGTTGGTAGACATGACGGGTCGCGGGCCCGCAGCGTCACCAAGAGGGAGGACCGTGCGCGATGAGCGACGCCGCCACACCGCCAGAAACGGCACACCCTGACACACAGATGGCCCAGGTCGTCCTCATCACCGCCGTCGCAACGATCGGGGGCTTCCTGTTCGGCTTCGACTCAGGGGTCATCAATGGAACGGTGGACGGGCTGAGGGTGGCCTTCAATTCCCAAAGCATTGGCACGGGCTTCAATGTGGCGTCCATGCTGCTCGGGTGCGCGGCCGGCGCCGCATTGGCCGGGACGCTGTCAGACAAATTCGGCCGCCGCACCATGATGCTGGTGGCCGCAGCCTTCTTCGTCATTTCGGCCTTCGGTTCCGGCATTGCGCAATCGTCGGCCGAGTTCGTGCTTTACCGCATCATTGGTGGCCTGGCCGTCGGGGCTGCAAGCGTCATGTCGCCTGCGTATATTTCGGAGGTCGCCCCGTCGAAGCATCGTGGACGCCTCGCCACGATTCAGCAGGTTGCGATCATCGCCGGCCTCTTTGTGGCGTTTCTGTCGAACTATTTCATCGCCAAGGCGACCGGCTCGGCTCTTAACAAGTGGGCCTTTGGGTTCGAAGCCTGGCGCTGGATGTTCTGGATGGAACTGATCCCCGCCTTCATTTTCCTGCTGGCGCTTCTGGGCATTCCCGAGAGCCCCCGTTTCCTCGTCGCAAGGGGCGCCGTTGACCAGGCCGAGGCGGTCCTCACCCTCCTGTCGAGCGACCATTCCGCCAAACGAAAGGTCGCCGAGATCAGACAGTCGCTGACCCATGACCAGAAACCGTCGATCAGCGATGCGTTCGGCCGTGGCACGGTGTTCAAACCAATCGTCTGGGTCGGTATCGGTCTCGCGACGTTCCAGCAACTCGTCGGCATCAATATCATCTTCTATTACGGCGCGGTTCTCTGGCAGGCGGTTGGCTTTTCGGAAAGCGACGCGCTGTTGACCAATGTGATATCCGGCGCGGTATCCATCATCGCCGTTTTCATCGCGCTGGCCCTGATCGACAGGATCGGACGCAAGCCGCTCCTTTTGGTGGGATCGATCGGTATGACCGTGACGTTGGGCATCGTAGCGCTTTGTTTCTCGCAGGCCGTGATGATCGACGGGAAGGTCGGTCTGCCGGGCAGCTATGGGCTCATCGCCTTGCTCGCAGCGAACGCCTATGTGGTCTTTTTCAATTCATCCTGGGGCCCGGTCATGTGGGTGGCGCTGGGAGAAATGTTCCCCAATCAGGTGCGCGGGGCAGGGCTTGCGGTTTCCGGGTTCTTCCAGTGGATCGCGAACTTCGCCATCACGGTCACGTTCCCGATCATGCTGAGCATCGCGTGGATCGGACTGACCGGTGCCTATCTCTTCTATGCCGTCTGTGCCCTGATCTCTGTCTTCTTCGTCATGAATTTTGTGCGCGAGACAAACGGGCTCGAACTTGAAGAGATGACTGAGTGACACAACCGCTGCCCCAGACAGGGAAAAAGCAACACGCGACGATCCGTGAAGTCGCTGAAATGGCGGGCGTGTCACAGATGACGGTGTCGCGTGTCCTGAACCGCCGGGAATCGGTCAAGACGTCCACGCGTGAGCGCGTGGATCGGGCCATTCAGGCCCTCAATTACCGACCGAACCTGATGGCGCGAAGCCTCGCGGGCGGCAAGTCATTGTTCATTGGACTGATCTTCGACAATCCCAGCAACAACTATCTCGGTGAACTCCTGGTTGGGGCCTTGAATCGCTGCCGTGAAGTTGGCCACCATTTGGTGATCGAGGACTTTTCGGCCTCCTCGAACGAGAAAGACATCGACGCCCTCATTGAGCGTCTCGGCAGCGCGGGTCTGGATGGAATGATCGTGATGCCACCGGTCAGCGAAGACGAGTTTGTTCTTGCTCGGTTGAGAGCAGCTGGTCTGGCGCCGGTCCTCATCGCGCCGCGGGAGACGCCGCAGGATGGCGTCAGCGTTGCCATCGACGACGTTGAAGCAGCTGATCTGGTCACGCAATATCTGATAGACAGAGGGCATCAGCGGATCGCATTTGTTGCCGGGCCAACCGCGCATTCGTCTGCGAGACGCCGGCACATGGGATTCACCCATGCGATGGCACGAAGCGGCCTGGAAATGAATGACGCCCTGTTTGCGCAGGGAGATTACACATACCGGAGCGGCATGGTCGCGGGTGACAAGTTCTTCAGCCTGGACGATCCACCGACAGCCGTGTTCGCGAGCAATGATGACATGGCTGCCGGAGTGATCGCCGCCGCGCAGCGATGCGGAATGCGCGTTCCGGACGATGTGTCTATCGTCGGCTTTGACGACACGGCCATCGCCAGCGCCATGTGGCCACAGCTGACAACGGTGCGGCAGCCCATTGCCGAAATGGGATATCAGGCTGTGGACCTCCTGGCCAAGTTTCTTGGGACCGGTGAGGACCGTAACGCGGAACACAATATCGTGCTGGATGTTTCGATTGTGGAGCGTGGCACGGTGCGCCGGCGCTGACGGGCTTCTGAAACGGTAATTTCTGCACTCGGCTGCGAAAATTTCGCCCGATACGCTATTTTCGGCGATCTGGCGGAGAAATGCCCGTTGGACATAAGGCGTTTCGCCTTTAGTTCTGTCCACTGGACAAAACAACGTTGACGCAAGCACATTATGCCCCGCAGACATGCTGGCCCCAGACCGGCCACGATCATTGATGTTGCCCGCGAGGCGGGTGTTTCCTTCAAGACGGTCAGCCGCGTCCTGAACGGGGAGACGAATGTCCGTGAGCAGACCCGGGAGCGTGTCATGAGCGCGGTCAAGGCGCTCGATTACCGGACCAACCACAATGCACGGAACCTGCGGGCGCGGCAGAGCCGGATCATCTGCCTGCTTTATGCCAACCCGTCGCGCAATTATGTCGGCGAAGTGCACCTGGGCGCGCTGCAGCGTTGCCAGACCGAGGGCTACAGCCTGATCATGGAGGATTGCTCCACCAATAAACGCGCGGTGCTGGCGTTGCGCTCGGAAAACAGGCTGGCAGGTGCGATCCTGACGCCGCCGCTATCCGATGACCTGGGACTGATCGAGCAGTTACGCGAACACCACGTGCCGTTTGTTCGGATCGCTCCGTCGAAATCCGATGATCCGGGACGTGACGTTGCCATGGACGACCGGGCCGCATCCCGGGAGATGACCGAATACCTGATCGGCCTCGGTCACAGTCAGATCGGCTTTATCCGGGGCGCGGTGACCCATGATCAGGCAAGCACGCGGTTCCAGGGCTACAAGGACGCACTGGAGGCCGAGGGCATTCCATACGATCCCGGCCTCGTGGCGAAAGGGGACTTTACCTTCGATTCCGGTATCGCTGCGGCGGAGCAAATGCTGGATCTGCCGGAACGGCCTACGGCCATCTTCGCATCCAATGACGATATGGCTGCCGGCGTGATCGCGGCCTGTTATCGCCGGCGCATCCAGATCCCGCAGGAATTGTCGGTGGCGGGATTCGACGATACGCCTCTGGCGGCCACGATCAGCCCGTCGCTGACAACGATTTACCAGCCAAGCCGGGAGCTGGCCTCAGAAGCTGTCGGCCTGCTGCTGGAGGAAATTTCTGCGCCGAGCGACACGCCGCGCCGTCACTTGCTTGACTACCGAATGGTTCCGCGGGATTCGACCGCGCCGCCTCACGGATGAGCTGACGCAATTTCTGTTTCCACCGTCCCGTACCTATTGTAAGTCGCCCGCATGACCAGCATTCGCCCCCTCCCGCACATCGAGAAGACCAAACCCTATGTCCCGGGCGGCAAGCTGCATGGCAGCGAAGACCGGGTTGTCATGCTGGCCTCGAACGAAAACCCCTTCGGGCCGAGCCCAAGGGCGATTGAAGCGATGCAGGATGTGGCCCGGCAGGTTCATGTCTATCCGGATCCGAATTATGGCGCGCTTCGCCAGGCGATTGCTGACGCCAAGGGCATCAAGGATGTCTCCCGCGTGGCGGTGTCAGCCGGATCGGATGAGATCATCCACCTTCTGACACAAGCCTATGCGGGACCGGGTGATGAAGTTCTGTTCACGGAACATGCCTTCTCGATGTATCAGGTGTCGGCGCTTGGCCATGGCGCCACGCCGGTCACCGTGCCGGAAACCGACCTGACCGCTGGTTTCAATGCCGTATTGGGCGGCGTGAGCGAGCGGACGCGGATTCTTTTCCTCGCGAACCCAAACAATCCGACGGGCACGATTATGGAGGTTGAGGACCTTGCGCGTCTTCAGGATGCGCTTCCGCCGCATGTCCTGTTCGTGATCGATGGCGCTTATGCCGAATATGTCGGTGAGACATACGAGGCGGCGATCCGCGACCTCGTCGACCGGCGGGCCAACACGGTGATGATCCGCACATTCTCCAAGATTTATGGCCTGGCGGCGCTGCGGCTTGGTTGGGGATACTTCCCGGCAGAAATCGCGGCCACGTTCCAGCGCATCCGGCCGCCGTTCAATATCAACGCATTTGCCGTCGCCGCCGGAATCGCCAGCATTGGCGACACGGAGTTCATCGAGACGAGCCGCCGGCACAATGCGGAGTGGCGCGCGATCTATGTGGACCGGTTGAACGCGATGGGCCTGCCAACGCCCAAATCCATGGCGAACTTCGTGATTCCGGATTTCGGCTCACCCGAACGGGCGGCAGCTGCGAATGAATACCTGAAGCAGAACAACGTGCTGGTCCGCGCCGTCGGGGGCTATGGCCTGCCGAGCCGTCTGCGTATTTCGATTGGCTCGGCTGAGGATAATGAGACGGTCCTCAGCCTGCTCGAATCCTTCACCGCGTCACGCTGATATTGTCGATGAGGCGCGTGCGGCCCATCCAGGCTGCACCGAGCAGGCGGGCAACAGTCCCGGTCGCCAGCGGTGTATCCGGCAGGTCCTTAAGCGTGGCCGGGTCTACCAGCGACACATAATCGATCTTTTCGAATCCTGACCGCGCCAGCAGATCCCTCGCTTCATTCAGGGCGATCGAGGGCGATTCGCCGGTCGCCAGTCTGACGGACGCCCGGTGAAGCGCCGCCTGCATGGCGCCGGCATTCCGCCGTTCCTCGGGCTTCAGGTAAAGGTTCCGGGACGATTGCGCGAGCCCGTCGGCATCCCGCGCAGTGGAAGCGCCAATGATTTCAACGGGAAAGCCCAAATCCTGTACCATGCGGCGGATGATCTGCAGCTGCTGGTAGTCCTTCTCGCCAAACACGGCGACATCCGGCTGAACATGCAGGAACAGGCGCGCGACGACTGTGGAAACGCCGTAAAAGAAATGCGGCCGGTAGATGCCGTCCAGCAGGTCGGACAATTCCTCGACCCGCACATTCGTGACGGAGCCTTCGGGATACATTTCCCCGACCGTCGGAAGATAGGCGAGATCGCAGCCCGCCGAGGCGAGCTTCGCCAGATCGGCGCCTTCATCCCTTGGGTAGGTGTCGAAATCCTCCCCTGGGGCGAACTGAGTCGGATTCACGAAAATGCTCGCGACGATTCGCGTGGCTTTTTCTTTTGCCTTTTCAATGAGGGACAAATGTCCGCCATGCAGTGCCCCCATTGTGGGGACAAATCCCACCCGTTCGCCAGCCTGCTTCCAGGCCGTAACCTGTTGCAGTAGCTCACGTCTCGTACGTACGGTGGGGGTAAGGTCACCTGTCTTCGAATTCACTTTCAATTCGTCCCGGCTCCGGATTGTGTAAACGCGTTGTTAACCTGTTCGGAGGAATTTTAAAGCCATGACACAGCGCATCCTTTCTTCTCTCAAATCCTTCGTGCTGACGGCAGCGTTCCGCATGTCCGCCAGCGACTCGCGTCTTCCCGGTGAGGGCGCTCCGGAGCCGCGTATGCGGCACTTCAATCCGGAGATGGACATCGACGAATGGATGTTCGACCGAGACGGCAACCCTGTCACGGAATCGGCAACGCTGTATGCGCGCGAAACGGCCCGTGTCTCCGGTGCCCTGTCTGGCCTGCGCTCCCTGCTGACGCAGATTTCCATGCACGTTCCGCAAACCGAAGAGCTTCCCACAGAAGCGGCGTTTGGCCCGATCATGTCCGACGACCTGCTGTTCGACGGAGAGCCAATGCCTGCACAGTTCGGTATCCTGGCAGAAGACGAAGACTTGTTCGACGAAATGCCTGGAAGCCGCCCGGCTTGGGATGCGTCGCAGGACATGCCGCGCGTCGCCTGATTTTTTGCTGCTGACTTTAACTGACTGAACTTGGAGCATTCTGAAATGGCTGATGGATTCGCGCCTACCGCACTCGTGGGTGGCCCGGACTTGTCGGTCCCCCAGAAGGACGCCCGCGTCATTGTCGTTGGCAACGAGAAGGGCGGGGCCGGCAAGTCGACCGTCTCGATGCACCTTTGCGTGTCCCTGATGCGGATGGGCAAGGCGGTCGGTGTGATCGACCTTGATGTCCGCCAGCGATCGCTGACCCGCTATCTCGAGAACCGCCTGCGCTGGATGCAGTCCACCGGTTCGCGTCTGCCGATGCCGGAAATCGTGCGCGTTGATGCGTCGACCGAGCGTGATCTCGACCGGGCTGAAGCGGAAGAAACCCACCGGCTGGTTTCCAGCCTGCAGCGTCTGAAGAAGACCTGCGATTTCATCATCATCGACTCGCCGGGTGGCGACACATTCCTGTCGCGGTCTGCCCACATGCATGCCGATACGCTGATCACGCCGCTGAACGACAGTTTCGTCGATTTCGATCTGCTGGGCGATGTGAACCCGCAGACGCTGGAAGTGATCCGGCCGAGCTTTTATTCCGAAATGGTCTGGTCCTGCCGCAAGAAGAAGGCGCAGACGTCGCGCCGTCCGATCGACTGGATCGTGATGCGTAACCGCATGTCGCCGCTGGCCGCGCGGAACAAGGAACGCGTCGGCGAGGCGCTCGACAATCTGTCCAAGCGGATCGGCTTCCGCCTTGCGCCCGGCCTGTCCGAGCGCGTGATCTATCGCGAACTCTTCCCGGCCGGTCTGACGCTGCTCGACCTGACGGAGAAGGGCTCCAATGTCTCCTTCACGATGAGCCATGTCGCCGCCCGTCAGGAGATGCGCGACCTGATCATCATCCTGCAGCTGCCGGAACTGACCGGCGCCGAAATCACCTTCTGATCTGCAACCCGACTGACGCGAGGTGAGGCCAGCCCGGTGCTGGCCTTCTTTGTTTTTCGGCGTCACTCTGCCTCTTAAAAGAAACAGGGAGGCAGGCGCATGGTTTTCAACAATACCGATTGGGTGTGGCAGGTTCGGGAAGACATCCTGGAGCCGGAGCGGGAGATCGTCGATCCGCACCACCATCTCTGGCCGAGCGAGGATATGGGCTATCAGGTGCCGGACCTTCTGGCGGACCTGACCAGCGGGCATAATGTCGTCCAGACCGTGTTCATGGAATGCGGCGCCGCCTACCGCAAGGATGGGCCGGATCATCTGAAGCCGATTGGCGAGACGGTGTTCGTGACGGACTCTGCGGCGCAGATGAAAGCAAAGGGCGGGCCTTATATTGCGGCGCTGGTGGCGCATGCTGATCTGCGGTTGCCGCTGGCGCAGCTTGATGAAGTCCTGGATGGCCATGTCGATGCGTCGAACGGCCTGTTCCGCGGAATCCGCCATGCCGGTTCCCGTGATGCGAGTGGCGCGACGCTTCGGATTCCCGGTCATGCCCCGCCGCGCCTTTATGCTGAGCCGGATTTCCGGCGCGGTGTGCAGCATCTGGGGGAGCGCGGCTTCACCTATGACACCTGGCACTATCACCACCAGAACCAGGACTATCTGGACCTCGCGAAAGCCTGCCCGGACACGACCATGATCCTTGACCATTTCGGCACGCCGATTGGCGTTGGCCCTTATGAAGGCAAGCGGGATGAAATCTTTGAAGCCTGGAAGGATGAGATGGCGGCGATTGCCGAATGCCCGAATGTTCATGCCAAGATCGGCGGACTGGCCATGCCGGACAATGGCTTCGGCTGGGACACACGCGAGACTCCTCCGACGTCGGATGAGGTCGTGGAGCAGCATGAGCGCTGGTATGATCACATGATCAAATGTTTCGGGCCAGAGCGCTGCATGTTCGAGAGCAATTTCCCGGTCGACCGTTGGTCTCTCAATTATGTGGTCTACTGGAACGCGATGAAGAAGATTGCGGCGAAGTATCCGGAAGAGGCTAAAGCAGCGATGTTCGCGGGTACGGCGCGGAAGGTTTACTCGGTCGAGGCCTGAGCCAGCACCTGTAGCCGGACTGGCGGGGGCCATCTGGTGGGAAGTTTGGTTCTGTGTGGCGCATGCTTCGACTTCGCTCAGCATGAGTCCGGTATTTGTGGCGCCTGAGTACTGAACTCATCCTGAGCGAAGTCGAAGGATGATGGCGGCGCACAAAGCCCCCGCTAGGGTGGACCACGCACGTGCAGCCCATGATCATACCGGACTATGTCATGACTATAGATGACTATACCGGACTTAACCGGATCATGACGGACTTGCGTTTCAGACACGCAAACCGGCACATCGCTGCGACAGGCAGGATGCTCCCATGCCGCGAGGCGCGGCGCTTCATATGTATAGAGATCATCGGGCGGCGGGGCGTCAGCCACGAAGACCAGCCTTATATTGCCAAAGCAATCGACCGCCATCAGCGCCTCCCGCCCGGTGCGCGTGTGCCAGCGGGCGACGCGCACCAGGTTCCACACCAGCTACGGCCAGAACAGCGGCCAGACATGGGTAAAGTAGCGTTGAAGGTCAGGATGCATGCACGGAAGGATGAGGGGCAGGCGGCCCTGTCGGATTGAGATGGCTTCCCAATTGTCATCCCGGAAAACGCGAAGACGCTTGCCCGGTGCCCGGACACGCAGCGGTCACAGCAGGGCGGGCGTCCGAACATAGTCTGCGAAACGGCCAGGCTGACAAGGAACGGGTGGGGGATTTGCCGATCCCTATCCCCACGTGCCGGTTGACGCAGCGGGAGGTTGGCGCGGCATTGTTTTCGCGCTGTTCCAGAAGTCTGAACCTGCTAGAGTTGCGCCAGAGGAAATGCACAAAACAAAAATGGGAGGCCAGCGCCATGAGTGCCGACACGAAATTCACGATGACAATCAACGGGAAAGCCGTCACCGGCGCCGAAAAATTCGGTGTCGAAAACCCGGCTACGGCTGAGGTTTTTGCCGAAGCGCCCAACTGCACGCAGGCGGAACTGGACGAAGCGGTCGCGGCCGCCCGTGCCGCGCTGCCGGCCTGGCGCAAGACGCCGATTGAGAAGCGTAAGGAAGTCATGCTGGCGATTGCCGGCGTCATCGGCCAGCACGGCGAGGAACTTGCACGCCTTCTGACACAGGAGCAGGGCAAGCCGTTCGAGCAGGCCATGGGCGACGTGCTTGGCGGGGCGCACTGGTTTGCCGAAACGGCCAAGCTCGATATCCCGGAAGTCGTCTCGCAGGACGATGAGGAACGCTACACCGTTACCCGCTACGAGCCGATCGGCGTTGTCGCCGCGATCGTTCCGTGGAACTTCCCGATCATTCTGGCCGCCTTCAAGCTGGCGCCGGCCTTGCTGGCCGGCAACACGATCGTGCTGAAGCCGGCCCCGACGACGCCGCTGACGACGCTGCGCCTTGTGGAACTGATCCGTGATGTGGTGCCGGCTGGCGTGCTGAACGTCGTGTCGGGCGACGACCGGCTCGGCCCCTGGTTGACCGGCCATTCCGGCATCGACAAGATCAGCTTCACCGGATCGACCCAGACGGGTCGCAAGGTGATGGAAGGCGCCTCGAAGGAACTGAAGAAGGTCACGCTGGAACTTGGCGGCAATGATGCCGCCATCGTGATGCCGGACGTAAATGTCGAAGCCGTCGCGCAGGAGCTGTTCTGGGCGGCGTTCCAGAACACCGGGCAAATCTGTATCGCCACAAAGCGCATGTATGTGCACAAGGACATTTATGAGCCGCTGAAGGCCGCGCTGGTCGAATATGCCAAGACCGTGAAGGTGGGCGATGGCTCCCAGCAGGGCACGCAGATCGGTCCGATCCAGAACAAGGCGCAGTATCAGCGCGTGCTGGACCTGATCCAGGATTCCAAGGACAAGGGCTACAAGTTCCTGATCGGTGGTGAAGCGTCCTCGGCGCCTGGCTATTTCGTGCCGGTCACCATCCTCGACAATCCGCCGGAAGACGCGCGGATCGTGCAGGAGGAACAATTCGGCCCGGTCCTGCCGCTGATGTCGTTCGACAATCTGGACGAGGTTGTGACCCGCGCCAATGACACGATCTATGGCCTCGGCGCGTCTGTCTGGAGTGCCGACCTGGCCAAGGCGCAGGAGATTGCCGACCAGCTTGAAACCGGCACGGTCTGGATCAACGAGACCCAGCACCTGTCGCCGCATGCATCGTTTGGCGGGGCTAAACAGTCCGGCATCGGCAGCGAAGGCGGCGAACATGGTCTGCTGGAATTCTGTCAGGCCAAGACGACGAATATCCGCCGCAACGCAACGTTTGCCTGAGGCGGCCTGACCGCCCGCACACAAGCCGGGCTGATCGAGTGATAAGGCGAGCGCGCATGATTGCGTGCTCGCCTGTCTTTTATCCCCATCAGATGAGTTGACCGCCCCAACGGCAGGTGCCGTTCCGGTGCAGGCGTCAACAACCGGCCGGTCTGGATGCGGCCGATTTTGAAGGAAGAAGCATTGGACCCCTATTTTTACCGCAAGAGTGATTCCGCAATCGCAACAGAACATGGCGCAGGCCCCTGGGATCCGCGCATGCTGCATGGTGGCGCGCCGTCCGGACTGATCGCGAGCATCGTCCAGAATTTGCCGAGCGAGGTGCCGATGTCGGTGACCCGTCTCACGATCGACTTGCAGCGCCCTGTGCCGGTGGGGCACCTGGACATCGATGTGAACATCACCCGCGAAGGCCGCAACATTCAGACCTCGGAAGTGATCCTGTCTGCCAATGGCAAACAGGTTGTGCGGGCCTCTGGGCTGAAAATCCGCAAAGCCGAGCTGGAGCTGCCGGAAGCTTCCGCGATGCCGGAAGTGGCGGGCACCATCCCGGAAACCCCCATCGGCTTCCCGCGTGCGGTGGGCTTCAACACGGCGGTGGAGATGCGCACGGAAGACCCGGCGGCCGTCTCGCGCAAGGCGGTCTGGTTCCACATCAAGCGGCCTTTCCTCGACAGTCAGGAGACGACGCCGCTGATGCGGGCGGCGGCGACGGGTGACTATTGCAACGGGTTCGGGTCGACGCTCGACTTTGACGTGTGGACCTACATCAACGCCGACCTGACGCTGCATTTCGCACGCGAGCCTGTGGGCGAGTGGATCAAGCTGGAGGCCAATTCCTGGATCAGCCCGGACGGCCGCGGGCTGGGCTTCGGGGAACTGTCGGACCAGCACGGGCCGTTCGGCCGGGCAGTGCAGTCGCTGGTGATTGCGAAGCGCTGAGCTGCCGGTGAGCGGGTGGGCTTTGCCGGGCGGCAAAGCTCGCCTATACGCCGCGAATGACGACCTTTCCGTTTGAGATCAATGCCCGCGAGGGCAAGGCGCGCACGGGCGTGCTGAAAACGCCGCGCGGTGACATCCGCACGCCGGCCTTCATGCCTGTGGGCACGGCTGGCACGGTGAAAGCGCTCTATATGGATCAGGTGAAGGGCGCCGGGGCGGACATCATCCTCGGCAACACCTATCACCTGATGCTGCGTCCCGGCGCCGAGCGCGTGAACCGTCTCGGCGGGTTGCACAAATTCGCGCACTGGGACGGCCCGATGCTGACCGACAGCGGGGGCTTCCAGGTGTGGAGCCTTGCCCAGCTGCGCAAGATGGACGCCGATGGCGTGACGTTTCAGAGTCACATTGACGGCTCGACCCACCGGCTGGACCCGGCGCGCAGCATCGAAATTCAGGCAGACCTGCTGGGCGCCGACATTTCCATGCAGCTGGACGAATGCACGAACTTTCCGTGCACGCACGAGGAGGCCGAAGAGAGCCTTGAGCTGTCCCTGCGCTGGGGCGAGCGGAGCCTCGACGCGTTCGGGGAGCGCGACACGCAAACGCTGTTCGGCATCATTCAGGGCTCGAACTTTGCCGACCTGCGCGAGCGCTCTGCGAAGGGCGTCGTCAGTCAGGGCTTCGGCGGCATCGCGCTGGGTGGCCTCGCGGTGGGTGAGGGGCATGAACAGATGTGCGCGACGATCGACATGACCGTGCCGCATCTGCCCGACGCTGTGCCGCGCTATGTGATGGGCGTCGGCAAGCCGATTGACCTGGTGGAGAGTGTTGCGCGCGGCATCGACATGTTCGATTGCGTGCTGCCGACGCGCTCCGGCCGCCACGGTCAGGCCTGGACCTGGGCCGGGCCGGTCAATGTGAAGAATGCGCGGTTCGCAGAAGATCTCTCACCGCTGGACGAGGCGGTCGACTGCCCGGCCAGCCGCGACTATCCCCGCGCTTATTACCACCACCTGTTCCGCGCCGGGGAGTATCTGGGGCCGATGCTGCTGTCGTGGCACAACACGGCCTTCTTCCAGGCCCTGATGCAGGAGATCCGGGCGTCGATCGCCGAAGGCCGGTTCGAGGCGCTGAGAGCGCATCTCAGTGAGGCCTGGGCCTCCACGAAGTCCAAGCCACGGACTGGAGAGGACACGGCCAGCTAGTTCGGCGTATCGCCCTTAAAGACCGCCTTGTCCGGTTCGGGGGCCTCTGGATTGGGGCGGGCCGGCGGTGGACAGCCGCGGGCCAGGCCGACGCCTTTGAGATAGGCCCGCCGCTGGGCGCCGAGCTTGTAGGCCCGGTTGTATTTCTTCTGATAGGCATAGGCGCCCGTTGCGCGCCGCACGAGGCTGCGGAAGGGAATCAGGCTGCTGGCGGTGGAGGAGATCGTGTCGAGCGCGGCATCCGACGCCTCGTCGGCCAGCTTTTCGGTGCGCAGTCTTTCATCCGGGTTCTCGGTATCCCAGTCCGGGCCGAGGGCGGCGTCCAGTTCCGCCAGAATCAACGTGATTTCCGAACAGCTGATGTCTTCGGGCACGTCATAGGGGCTTTTGATGTCCTGCAGGATGGGGGGAATGGGGTCCCGTTTGAGGTTCAGGTCTTCCAATGGAGACATGGCGGCGCCGGGAAGGCCGTTTTTCGTCTGCGTATAGGCGCTGCCTGCTGCGGTTTCGGTGTTCTGGACCACGCCGTCGGAGCCAGCCGGGTTTTCCCTAGGGGCAGGTTCGGGGCTGCTGGCGCAGGCGGCAGCCAGCAGAAGGACGGGAAAGAGGATGTTGGAATATCGCATGATTTCAGTTTGAGCGGATAAATGTGGCGACTTGTGGAGATTGAGTGCAGGCGGGTGTTGACCCGCCTCGAACCCTTCTCTAAATGGGCCGCTCTGGCGTGCCCTTAGCTCAGCTGGTAGAGCAACTGACTTTTAATCAGTAGGTCGCAGGTTCGAAACCTGCAGGGCACACCATCTCTTCCTCTCAGTCTCCCTTCGCATGGTTATCGTGCGCGCCAGCATAGCGCTGGTATCGGTCTGCGACAAAGCTTCGATATGCCCCGGATTAGCTGCACGAGACCGGGTTGGTATCCGCGTTGTTTGGTCGTAAGAGGCCGATATGGACAGCGCTGTTCGAAATACCGTCAGGGAAGACTTCCTACACCGGCTTTCCGAAGGGCGCGGCCTGTTGATGGGCATCCTCAACGTGACGCCCGATTCCTTTTCCGACGGCGGTGAGCATTACGGCCTTGCGGACGCGATCCAGCATGCCGAGCAGATGCGCCTCGATGGCGCCGACATCATCGACATCGGCGGGGAATCGACCCGTCCCGGCGGCGAAGAGGTCGAGGCAAGCGAGGAGTGGCGGCGCGTCTCGGGCACGATCGCCTCTCTGGCAGGCTCAGGCGCGTTGCCGCTGTCGATCGACACATACAAGGCCTCTGTCGCGCGCCAGGCAGCTGAGGCGGGCGCTGTGGTCATCAATGACGTCTGGGGCATGACCCGTGACCCGGACATGGCCCGCACCGTAGCAGAGACCCACAGCCTGATTGTGGTGACTTACAATCGGGGTGAAGCGGATGCGGCCATCGATCTGCGCAATGATATGGCGGCGTTCTTCCAGGACAGTTTCGAACTGGCCGGCGCACATGGCATTCCGCGCGAGCACATGATCCTCGACCCCGGGGTGGGCTTCGGGAAGACCTATGAGCAGAATTTCGGCGTACTCGCCAATCTGGATGTGCTGGTCGACACCGGCTGCCCCGTTCTGGTGGGGGTATCCCGCAAATCCTTTATCGGGCGCCTGACGGGAAATCCTGTCGGCGATCGCCTGATCGGAACATTGGCCGCCAATCTGGACAGTATCAGCCGGGGCGCCTCTATCCTGCGCGTGCACGATGTTGCCGAGCACCGCGAAGCCCTCAACATGCTTGCAGCAATCGGGAAAACAAAATGACCGACCACGTATTCGTTACCAATCTCTGCCTTCACGGCTTTCACGGTCTGCACAAGGCTGAAAACTCCCTGGGACAGAAGTTCTATATCGATCTGGACTGTGAGCTGATGCCGCAGGCGGCACACAAGGACGAAATGTCCGAGACAGTTCATTATGGTGAGCTGTGTGACCTGGCCGAGCGCTTGTCGGGCGAGACGGTGTTCAATCTCATCGAAACTTTCGCCGAACGGATTGCCTTTGCCATTCTGGAAGACCAGCCGCTGGTGCAAAGGGTCACAGTCACCGTACGTAAGCCGTCTGCCCCAATCCGTCATTTCGTGGATCATGTCGGAGTGGTTGTAACCCGTAGCCGCGATGGCTGAAGCGTATCTGGAACTGGGCACAAACCTGGGAGACCGGGAAGACTATCTGGCGCGCGCGCTGGCGCAGCTGGAAGGCGCGGAAGGGATTCGTCTCGGCAAACGGTCCCGCGTTTACCTTTCCAGGGCCTGGGGCGTAACTGACCAACCCGATTTCCTGAACATCTGTGTGCAGATCGAAACGGATCTGGCGCCTGAAGGCTTGCTGGACATCTGCAAAGGTATCGAGCAGGCGCTGGGCCGTCAGGCTCGCCAGCGCTGGGGGCCGCGCGAGATCGACATCGACATCCTGATGATGGACGGCGTGGATATGGAGACGGCGCGGCTGACCCTTCCGCATCCGCGCATGCTGGAGCGGCGCTTCGTGATGGAGCCGCTGGCCGAGATCGCGGCGGACCGGGAGATCGACGGGATCAGCGTGGCGGACCTTGCGCGGCATCTGCGGGTTGATGCAGGCGCTCAGGCGTGCGTCCCGGATGCAGCCGCGACGGAACGTGTCAGGGTGCTGCTGGCGCGGGACTGAAGACAGCGCCGGTTATATCGGAACGGAGGCGCGGGCCTGCACGTTGGTTTCCTGAAAGGAGAACCGACATGACCCGCTATACAACCGATATGGACCCCACAACCAGGGAAACAGAAGGCAATCACGGCGTCTTGCGCGATGATGGCCAGAAGGACCGCCCGAAGGATGAGGGCGTGAGCGAACGCATCGACGAAGGCAACAACCCGGTCCTGATGCCGCGCGATGAGCGGTTTCCGAATGCGCCTGATACGCTGAACGCTGACAAGGGGCCGCGGCCGGCCGAGGAAACGGCCAACCGCGAAACCCTGAATACGCAGGAACTCGAAGACGCCTACGCGCAGACGGATCCGGGCGTTACGCCAAAGGACTGATGCCCTAGAGCGACTTGACGATGTCCTCGACCATCTTCTTGGCATCCGACAACAACATCATCGTGTTGTCGTTGAAGAAGAGCGGGTTGTCGACACCAGCATAGCCAGACCCCATGGAGCGCTTCACGAACAGCACAGTGCGGGCGTTTTCAACGTCCAGGACCGGCATGCCGTAGATCGGCGATGTCTTGTCCGTCTTGGCTGACGGGTTGGTGACATCGTTCGCGCCAATCACGAAGGCGACATCCGCGGTCGAGAATTCGGAGTTGATATCCTCCAGCTCGAACACTTCGTCATAAGGCACCTGCGCTTCGGCCAGCAGCACGTTCATGTGCCCCGGCATCCGGCCGGCGACCGGGTGGATGGCGTACTTCACTTCGACGCCTTCTTCCTTCAGCAGCTCGGCCATTTCCTTCAGGGCGTGCTGGGCCTGCGCCACAGCCATGCCGTAGCCCGGCACGATGATGACCTTGGAGGCATTCTTCATGATGAAGGCGGCGTCGTCTGCCGAGCCTTTCTTGAACGGGCGGTCGACGGCCGGGCCGCCTGCGCCTGCTGCGGAATCGTCTGCGCCGAAGCCACCGAGGATCACCGAGATGAAACTGCGGTTCATGCCCTTGCACATGATGTAGGACAGGATCGCACCTGAGGAGCCGACAAGGGCGCCGGTGATGATCAGGGCGAAATTGCCGAGCGTGAAACCGAGCGCCGCAGCGGCCCACCCCGAATAGGAGTTCAGCATCGACACGACGACCGGCATGTCCGCGCCGCCAATCGGGATGATCAGCGTGATCCCGAGGATCAGCGCCAGCACGGTGACGCCCCAGAAGGCCCACTGCGCCTCACCGCCTGTGGTGATCAGGTAGCCCAGCAGGCCGACAATGCCGGCAGCGATCAGGATGTTCAGCAGGTGGCGGGCGGGCAGCATGATCGGGGAGCCCGACATGTTGCCGTTGAGCTTTGCGAAAGCGATGATCGAGCCGGTGAAGGTGAGCGCTCCGATGGCGGACCCGAGACCCAGCTCGATCAGCGAGTTCACATGAATGCCCTCGGTGCCCATGATGCCGAACTGGATCGGCGAGTAGAGGGCAGCAGCGGCCACCAGCACGGCGGCGAGGCCGACGAGGCTGTGGAATGCGGCGACGAGCTGCGGCATGGCGGTCATCGGGATGCGGCGGGCAATGATGGCGCCGATCACGCCGCCCACGGCAACGCCGCCAAGGATCAGGCCCCAGGTCGTGGGATCAAGATCGCCCCAGAGCAGGGCGAGCGTCGTGCCCACAGCGATGGCCATGCCGATCATGCCATTACGGTTACCCGCACGGCTGGTGGCAGGGCTGGAAAGGCCGCGCAGGGCCAGGATGAAGAGGATGCCGGCAACGAGATAGAGCAGCGGCGCCCATGTGGTCTGGAAGGAGTCCATGAGTTAGTCCCCCTTCTTCTTGTACATGGCCAGCATGCGCTGGGTGACGAGGAAGCCGCCGAAAATGTTCACGCTGGCGAGCGCGACGGCGACCGTGCCGAGGATCTTGGAGGTCCAGTTGTCGGAGTTGAGGCCCACCGTGGCCGCAGCCACAAGGGCGCCGACGATGATCACGGACGAAATTGCGTTCGTCACCGCCATCAGCGGCGTGTGCAGGGCGGGTGTCACGCTCCACACGACATAATAGCCGACGAAGCAGGCCATGGCGAAGATCGCCGCGAGGAAGACCGTCGGATTGACGGCGCCACCTTCGGCGAGGGCGGGCAGCGCAAAGCTGGCCGCGGCAAGGGTCAGGAGTGCGCGTTTCATGATTGAATCCTTTCGTTCACCGTTTCGCCGCCCCGTGTGAGGAGCATGGCGGTGACGA
The DNA here is from genome assembly GCF_000685235.1 of Hyphomonas adhaerens MHS-3. Lineage (NCBI taxonomy): Bacteria > Pseudomonadati > Pseudomonadota > Alphaproteobacteria > Hyphomonadales > Hyphomonadaceae > Hyphomonas > Hyphomonas adhaerens. The sequence continues at coordinate 383,223 of NZ_ARYH01000002.1, read as the reverse complement.
CTTCGTCATCGGTGTCGAGATTGAGGCTGCTGTCTTCGGCTGTCACGAGTGGCAGGAAGGCGAGCAGGTTCTTGGAGTAGAGCGAGGAGGAGTCGGCTGGCAGGCGGGCGGGCAGGTTGGAGAACCCGGCCACTTTCACGCCGCCGACATCGACGATCTCATCCGGCGCCGAGAGCGGGCAGTTGCCGCCCTGGGCCACCGCCATGTCGACGATGACCGATCCCGGCTTCATGCTCTTCACCATTTCCTCGGTGATCAGGACAGGCGCAGCGCGGCCCGGGATAAGGGCCGTGGTGACCACGATGTCCTGCTTGGCGATATGGCTGGCCGTCAATTCAGCCTGTTTGGCCTGGTATTCGGCCGACATTTGCTTGGCGTAGCCGCCTGCGGTTTCTGCCGCCTTGAACTCATCATCCTCTACCGCAATGAACTTCGCGCCGAGCGAGGCGACCTGTTCCTTGGCGGCAGGACGGACGTCTGTTGCCGTGACCACACCGCCAAGGCGGCGGGCAGTGGCGATGGCTTGCAGGCCGGCAACGCCGGCCCCCATGACAAACACTTTTGCCGGGGCGACCGTGCCGGCGGCGGTCATCATCATCGGCATGGCGCGACCATAAATCTGCGCGCCTTCAATTACGGCACGATAGCCGGAGAGGTTCGACTGGGACGAGAGCGCATCCATGCTCTGCGCCCGCGTGATGCGAGGCGTAAACTCCATCGAGAGCGCCGCGATCTTTTTCGCGTTCAGCCCGGCAATGACCTTCGGGTCCATCGCAAAGGGCTCCATGAGGGCGATCAGGGCCGCCCCGTCCGGCAGGGTCGCGATCTCGCCCTCTTCAGGTCCTCGGACCTTGAAGACGATATCTGCCCCCTGGACGGTTCCGGCAGCATCCTTCGCAATGGATGCACCTGCCTCCTCATAGGCGGAATCCAGGAAGCCGGCAGTCTTGCCGGCATCGGACTCAATTGTAACCGAGTGGCCGGAGGCCACTAACTTCTTGACCGTTTCTGGTGTAGCCGCCACACGGGTCTCACCAGAACGTCGTTCCCTCAGCACTGATATTTTCATGAAGGTAGGAGTAGCGATAGAATCTTGCGTTGTGCAAGTGCGAAATGAGGAGTTTGGGGCATGGAATTGTTTAGTCTTACTGACAGGACAGCTTTGGTGACCGGCGCGTCGAGCGGTTTGGGGCGCCATTTTGCAAAGGTTCTGTCAAAGGCTGGGGCGGATGTCGTGTTGGCCGCGCGCCGCATGGATCGACTGGAAGCGCTGGCTGAAGAGATCAGCAAGTCTGGCGGCCGTGCGCTGCCAGTGGAGATGGACGTCACGTCCGATGACAGCGTCAGTGGCGCGTTCGCAACGATCAAGGAAGCGCTCGGCCGTCCCTGCGACATTATTGTGAGCAATTCCGGAATGTCTCGCGATACCTGGTTCCGCGAGCAAAGCGAAGACGATTGGAACGCCGTGATCGACACCAATCTCAATGGCGTCTGGCGAGTCGGCAAGCATGCCACGAACGCCATGATCGATGCCGGTGTCCCCGGTTCGATCATCAACATCGCCTCGATCACCGGCTTGCAGCCGCAGATGATGACCACGGCCTATTGTGTCTCCAAGGCCGGCGTCGAGCACATGACAAAGCAGATGGCGCTGGAGAATGCGCGTTACGGCATCCGCGTGAACGCGATTTCGCCGGGCTACTACAAGACAGACATCAATTCCGAATATCTCGACTCCGACGCGGGCGACAAAATGCGCAAGCGGATCGCGATGAAGCGTTTCGGCGAGCATCAGGAACTGGATGGCGCGTTGCTGCTGCTGTCGTCAAAAGCGGGCAGCTACATGACCGGTTCGAACATCGTCGTTGATGGCGGTCATTTGCTTCTGCCGCTGTGATTCGGAATTTCCATTCTTTAAAGCGGCGTTAGCCAAGCCTTAGTGACTGGTGTGGCAGAAGAGCGGTAATCTGCAGGAGATTGCCGTGTCTGCCCTCAAAGTCTCTAAACCCTCTCATCCGGAAGCCGATGCCGCGCCTGCGGCAAATCCGGAAGGATCGGCGCAGGATGCGCATGGCTGGCACATTGGTGACCTGAAGGCGCATGGGGACGGGTCACCGGCCCGGAAGCTGCAGTCACTGCTGGCGGAACGCCTCCACCACGCAGACAGGATTCCGGTGCGCGGAACGCTGGCCATGCTGGCGGTGGTGTGCCTGTCCTTGTCGGTTGCAGGCCTCTATCTGCTGACAATCGCCTGACACATTGCCTGGATAGACTTGTGAACTGCTGCCTCGGGTGACCTTGGCAGGCAATTTGCTTATCAAATAGAGCAATATTCACCTGATACACGAGAATGGGATTTGAAATGCGCGTAAAAAAGGCTGTCCTTCCAGTCGCCGGATTTGGCACACGTGTTCTGCCGGCAACGAAAGCGATCCCGAAGGAAATGCTTCCGGTCGTTGACCGTCCGGCCATCCAGTATGTGGTCGATGAGGCACTTGAGGCGGGAATCGAGCACATCGTTTTTGTCACAGGGCGCAACAAAGGCGCCATCGAAGACTATTTCGACCATTCCTACGAATTGGAAGAAGCACTGGTCGCCAAGAAGAAAGACGCCATTCTCGAACAAGTGGAGCAGAGCCGCCTGCCAGCCGGCGGTGCGAGCTTTACCCGCCAGCAGAAGCCGCTCGGCCTTGGCCATGCGGTGTGGTGCGCGCGCGACATCATCGGAAACGAGCCATTCGCCGTGCTGCTGCCGGACGTCATCGTGAAGGGCAAGCCGTCCTGCCTGGCGCAGATGGTTGAGGCCTATAACAAGGTCGGCGGAAACATTGTTGCCGTGGACCCGGTGCCGGAAGAGCGTGTGTCCTCATATGGTGTGATCGCGCCGATCGAGCGGGACGGCCGCCTGATCCGCATGTCGGCGATGGTCGAGAAGCCGCCGGTCGAATCGGCGCCGTCAAACCTGGCCATTACCGGCCGCTACATCCTGCAGCCGGAAATCTTCGACCTCTTGGAAAACCAGGGCAAGGGCGCCGGCGGCGAGATCCAGTTGACGGACTCCATGGCGAGTCTGATGGAGACGCAGGCTTTCTACGCCTATGAATTCGAAGGGGCACCGTATGACTGCGGGTCCAAGGCGGGGTATTTTGAAGCGGTCCTCGCACATGCGCTCGATCATGAGGAAACCTCTGCCAGCGCGCGTGAACTGGTGAAGAAATTCGCCGCAGGCCTTTAATCCGATTTTCCCGGAGGTCATGGCGCGCTATGGAGCGCCATGACCTCCGATTCTCTCCCAACACATTCCGATGTCGCCGCAGCCGCCCAGCGGCTGAATGGCCTTGTCCGCAAAACGCCCGTCTTGCGGCATGACGCGCTGGATGCCCTCGCTGGCGCGCGTGTTTTCGTAAAGGCGGAATGCCTTCAGGAAACCGGCAGCTTCAAGATACGCGGGGCGACGAACCGCCTGTTGCAGATCCCGGAAGACCGGCGCGCGGCAGGGGTCGTGGCCTTTTCCTCCGGCAATCATGCACAGGGTGTCGCACGGGCAGCGCGCCTGCTCGGTATGCCTGCGCTGATCGTGATGCCGTCCGATGCGCCCGCAGTGAAAGTGGAGGGCGTGGAGGCCGATGGCGGCGAAGTGCATCTCTATGATCGTGACACAGAGAACCGCGAAGAGATCGCAAGCCGGATCGCGGCGGAACGCGGGGCTGTTCTGGTGCCGAGTTTCGAGGATCCGCATATCATAAGCGGGCAGGGCACGGCGGGGCTGGAGTTTGTTGCCCAGATGGAAGAGGCGGGCGGAAAGCTCGATCATCTCGTCACCCCGGCCGGTGGCGGCGGGCTCGCGTCGGGTCTTGCGCTTGCCCTGGAAGGCACGTCGCCGGATACGGGCATCTGGGTCGCAGAGCCAGAGGGGCATGATGACTGGACCCGTTCGCTTAAGAGCGGGCGGATCGAGCGGAATGCGCCCGGGACCCGCTCCATCTGTGACGCGATCCTCACCCCCGCGCCGGGCGAGATGACGTTCGCCATTGGCCACAGACTGTTCTCCGGTGGCCTGGTGATCACCGATGCGCAGGCGAAAGAGGCGATGCGCGTTGCGTTCCGCTATCTCAGGATTGTTGCCGAGCCGGGCGGTGCGGCCGCCTTGGCTGCTGTGCTTGCCTGTCTGCCTGAAGACATGAAGGGCAAGGCTGTCGGTGTCGTTGTCAGCGGCGGCAATGTGGATGCGGCTGAGTATGCCAAAATCCTGACCGGCAGCTGAACCGCAGAAAATTGATGCGCCAACGGATTGAATGACCTGTCACCCTATGCGTGACGGGGACGGACGGCGTGTGGGTACGTCAAACTCAACATTTATGGTTTACGGCAGGTTAATTGACATTGCCTCTTGGTTAACGCGCCCTTCCGGCAGATTCCGAGATTTTTCTGCACGTCTTCAAGAGACCTTACCGTCTACGTCGTAACCATGACAGTCGGAGCATCGCGCCAGAAAGGCGCTGTGAGGGAGCAATGAAAACAACACCCTTAATCAGTCTTGGCTTGTCTGTGGTGCTAGGCGCTGGCGCCATCCTGCTTGGACGGTACTACATGTCGGACGCGCGGACGCGGGCAGAAGCCCAGACCGGCGCACCTGTTATCTCAATGGCGGGCGTCATGGTCGCCGCACGGACCATCGAGACCGGAGAACAGATGGATGCGTCCATGCTGAAACGCGTGGAATGGCCTGAAAACATCATACCCGAAGGCACGCTGAGCGAGCCGGATGCCCTGCCTGAAAAGGCCTATTCACGTGGCCTGATCATTGAGGGCGAACCCGTGAATGTCAGCAAGCTGGACATGAGTGGCGCCACATTGACCCTGGCGGGATCTATCAAACCCGGCATGCGGGCTGTTTCGATCGTGGTGCGCAGCGACACAGGCGTTTCGGGATTTGTATTGCCGGGTGACCGGGTGGATGTGAACGAATTCATTCCCCGGGAAGGGCGCGGCAGTTCCTATGCACGCGGCGACGAAGACATGCGCATTTCCGGCGATCTGATCGCACGGCCCGTGCTGAAGAACGTGTCTGTCCTCGCGGTCGACCAGACATTCGAACCAAACCTGGAAGGCGCGATGCCGTCGAACACGGTGACGCTGGAAGTAACGCCGGAAGGGGCACTCGCTCTCGGCGCAGCGAGCCAGCGCGGCGCGCTCGGTCTTGCCCTTATCGGACGGGATGAAGAAGCCGAACTGGTGGTCGCCACGCGGAAAGAAGTCAAAAAGCCGGCCGTCGTCAGGACGGCTGTGCGCCGCAGGTCGCCTTCCACAACGCAGGTGCGCGTTATCAACGGTAATCAGGAGACGGAGGTCTCGGCGCCGGTCAGCCCGGGCCATCCTCCGAAAAAGGTGACAGACTGATGGGACGTTTGAATCGCATAATGTTCGCCGGTTGTCTGGCCATGATGTTTACGACATTGCAGGCGGCGGCGTGGACACAGCGCACCGCGGCAGCGACCGATGAGATGCTTGTTGTCGAAAAGGGACGCTCGGCAGTTGTGGAGGCGAATGCGCCGTTCACGACCCTGGTCGTGGCCGATCCGGATATCGCAGAAGCCATGGCCACGTCGAACCAGTCCTTCTTCCTGCGTGGCAAGATGCCAGGCTCGACCACGGTGCTGATCTATGGTGCCAGCGGTCAGATTGCGGAGCTGATCAATGTGGAAGTCGAACTTGGCCTTGATGAGCTGCGTACAGATCTTTCCAACCTGCTGCCGGGCGAAGATATCCAGGTCTATCCCGTTCACGACGGCATCTTCCTTGATGGCAAGCTGACGACCGCGGCGGCGGCGGACATGGCCCTGCAAGTGGCTGAGCGGTACGTGCCGGGCGGCGTCGCCAATGGCCTGTCCATCGGGCAAAGCCAGCAGGTGCTTCTGGAGGTTCGCTTCCTTGAGGCCAGCCGCAGCGCGGTCAAGGAAATCGGCTTCGGCAACACCATTGACGCCAATGACGTGCTCGCCTCCACCGAATCCGGGACAGTCTCGGGCCTCGCTGAGAAAACGGTCGCGCTTTTCACCAACCTCGGAAACGAAAACATCGATGTCCGTTTGCGCGCGCTTGAAGAGAAGGGCGTCATTCGTACCCTGGCGGAACCGAACCTTGTTGCCTTGTCTGGTGATACGGCGAGCTTCCTGGCAGGCGGTGAGTTCCCGATCCCTGTGGGGCAGCGCGACGGCGAGATTACGGTAGAGTTCAAGAAGTTCGGGGTTGGCCTGGACTTTACGCCGACCGTACTTGGCGATGGGCTGGTCAATCTGCGCGTTCGGCCGGAAGTGTCGGCGCTTGATCGCAACAATGGCATCCGGGCATCCAACATTGAAATTCCCGGTATTTCGGTTCGCCGTGCGGATACGACCATCGAGTTGCGGGACGGACAGGCCTTTGCGGTCGCCGGTCTCCTGCAGAACGACTATTCCAACGATGTCCGGCAGACGCCGTGGCTCAGCAATGTGCCTGTACTGGGCGCGCTGTTCTCGTCCAAGCGCTATCAGCGCAATGAGAGCGAACTGGTCATCATCGTGACCCCGCGCCTTGTTCAGCCGGCAGCCCATCCGGACATGCTGGCTTCTCCGCTGGATGCATTCGCGGAGCCGTCGGAATCTGAATTTTTCCTCACCGACAAGACGGCGATCCCGCCGGACGGATATTGAGAAGATGGGAATGAGCAAGATGAAACATTTCAGACACGGCCTGCCTTTCCTTCTGCTGGGTATTCTGCCTGCCTGTGCTTCGCACGACTATCAGGACCAATACCTGTTGGGCGGGGCGAACGCGGCGAATATCGCCGAGCAATCCATCCGTGATGTGACTGTGCCGAATTCCGAGGCGACCCAGTCATCATCCGGTGTGCGGGCGGCAAATGCTGTCCGGGCCCTGAATGAAGGAAAGCGTAAAGAGCTGAAATCTTCGGGAACGAGCGGGAATGGGGAGTCTTCGTAACATGACCCAACCAGCACCAGCCAATAACGCGGCGGCAGACGCTGGCCGCATCGTGCCGCACCTTGCCGCGCTTGTCAGCGACACGCGTCTCGGCGCGCTCAAACCGCATTGCGTGGAGCTGGCGGACCTGAGCAAGGTCTCCGCCTCCGAAGCGGCCATGAAATTCGGCGGTGGGGTCATGCTGCTGGAACAAGGCGTGCCGGGTTGGGACGAGCTCCTGCTCAAGCTCGCCGTCGACCGGCCGTCTACCGCCGTCATTGTCCTGTCTGACCAGATTCCCGGCAACATGGTGCGGGCCCTCATGAAGCTGGATGCGTCTGACGTTCTGCCGGTTTCGTCCAGTCCGGAAGACATCACGGAAGCCGTGGAGAAGTTTCGCGATACGGCCAATGGCGGTGTCGGCGGGTCCAGTGTTTGCTGGGCGTTCCGGGGCGCTGTCGGCGGTGCAGGCGTGACGACCATAGCCATTGAGAGTGCTTTCGAGCTTGCGCGCCGGTTTGGTCCTGGCCGGACCTGCCTTGTCGATCTCAACGTTGCCGATGGCATGACGACTTCTTTCCTTGAAGCAGTACCGAAGCTTGACCTGTCAGCCCTGTCGGCAGCGCCGGAACGACTCGATCCGCGCCTGCTTGCGGCCTGGTGTTACCAGCACGAAAGCGGCGTTTCGATTATCGCCGCTCCGCGCAACCCGGATGGTGATGTGCTGGCGACGGAACCGGCGGTCCTGCGCCTGCTGGATGTGGCCTGCGGCATGTTCGAATACACAATCGTCGACATGCCCCGTCACATGATGCCCTGGACCAAATCTGTCCTGAGCGCCGTTGATGAGGCGATCGTGATCAGTGAGCTGACAGTGCCCAGCCTTCACGCAGCGGCAGACATGGCCCGCGAAACCGATGTGCTGCGCCAGGACCGGGCGCCGACAAAGCTTGTCCTGAACCGGATGTTCCAGAAAAAGCGCCTTCGGGCCGAATTTGCCCTCGACAAGGCCGAAGGCGCAATCGACCGGAAGATTGATTCCACCATTACGTCTGACTGGGATGCGGCGCGAACCGCTGTCAATCTGGGGCGGCCGATTGCGGAAGTTGTCCAGAAGAGCCCGTTGGTCACTGACATAGGCAAACTGGTTCAGATGATGCTGCCGGAAGAAGCCCAGGCGGCTGTGCCCGCCGAAGGCAAGCGGAGGCGCCGCGGATGAGCCGTTTCGGATTTTCTACCCCCGCACCGGTTGCTCCGGAGCCGGAGACAAAACCGTCAGCGCCGGCGGCGCCACCTGCGCCCCCTCAGGCCAAACCGGAGTCCGGCGGGTTCGACCAGCTGGAAGCCAAGCTGAAGATCCACGCCAAGCTGATTGACGAACTGGACCTGTCAAAGCTGGAAAAGCTGGACGACGAGACCCTCCGGCGGCGTGTGCGCGGTATCATCGCGGACATCATCCGCAAGGAAGACATGGCCTTGTCTTCAGCGGAAGAGGCCAGCTTTGCGGACGCCGTTATGGACGAGATGACCGGCCTCGGTCCGATTGAGCCATTGCTCAAGGACGACTCCATCGCGGATATCCTGATCAATGGCTGTGATCAGGTATATGTCGAGCGTCACGGCAAGCTGCAGGTTGCACCGGTCCGGTTTGCGGACAATGAACACCTCTTGCGGATCGTGCAGCGGATCGTGTCGGCTGTTGGCCGGCGCGTGGATGAAAGCCAGCCCCTCGTTGATGCGCGCCTGGCCGACGGCAGCCGTGTGAATGCTGCGGTCATGCCGATTGCCATCGACGGACCACTGGTCTCGATCCGGAAATTTTCGAAATCACCGCTGACCATCGACAAACTGGTCGAGTTCGGCGCCATTCCCCGTCCGGTGGCGGATTTCATTCTCGGGGCCGTGAAGTGCCGGGCCTCGACCGTCATCTCCGGCGGAACAGGATCGGGTAAAACAACGCTGCTGAATGCATTGTCGTCTGCGATCAGTCCCGACGAGCGCATGATCACCATCGAAGACGCCGCTGAACTGCAGTTGCAGCAGCCGCACGTCGCCCGGATGGAGACGCGCCCGCCGAATATCGAAGGCAAGGGCGAGATCCGCCAGCGCGAGCTTGTGAAGAACGCCCTGCGTATGCGGCCGGACCGGGTGATCTTGGGTGAGGTTCGCGGCGAGGAGGCATTCGACATGCTTCAGGCCATGAATACGGGCCACGAAGGGTCCATGGCGACGATCCACGCCAACAACCCTCGGGACGCCCTGACGCGCCTTGAGCAGATGGTGATGATCGGCGGGATGAAGATCTCCGAACATGCCATCCGTGGCCAGATTGCTTCGGCTGTGAATTTCATCGTCCAGGCGTCGCGTCTCTCGGACGGGTCGCGCCGTGTGATGTCCATCGCTGAAGTCACCGGAATGGAAGGGTCTGTGGTTCAGCTGCAGGAGATCTTCCAGTTCGTCCGGACGGGCACAACGGATGAGGGCAAGGTTGAGGGGCATTTCGCTGCGACCGGCCTGCGGCCGAAATTTCTGGACGAGATGGAACGCCGCGGCGTGCACATGCCGCCGGGCATGTTCGATCCGTCAACGCGATTCTAGGAGGTCAGCGTGTTCGGCCTGCCGGATCTTTCCAGTATCAGCCTGACCATCATGATCCCCATGATCATGGCGATCGGCGCCATATTCCTGGCGCTGCAGGCCGTGATGGGCCTGTTCTCAACGGCGCAGACGCAACGGATCGTCAACCAGCGGCTTCAGTTCAAGGAGCGCTTCGAAAGTACGAGCGAAGCCATGGTCGAGCTGCGCAAGAGCCGTGGCCTGGACGAGTTTGGCAACTTCGCGATGCCGCTGGAGTGGTTCAACCAGCTTGTTGTACGCTCAGGCCTGCCTTATCAGCCGGCCCGCTGGTTCGCCATGTCGGGCGGCGCGGGCCTGCTTGCGGGTTTCGTTTACCTGAAAATGGTTGGAGGCCTTCTGACGACTTTCGGTATCGCGTTCGGCATCTTTGCACTGGCCCCGATCATCGCGCTGAAAATGATTGCCGGGAAGCGAATGAAGAAGCTCGCCCAACAGCTGCCGGATGCGATGCAGATCGCCTGCCGCAGCCTGGAGGCGGGGCACCCGGTCGCGACGGCCATTGCGCTTGTGGCGCGTGAGATGCCGGACCCGATCGGAACTGAATTCGGTATGGCTGCTGATGAAGTCTCCTACGGCATGTCGCTGACCAATGCGGTTCAGCGGATGGCCGAGCGGGCAGGGGATCCAGACATCGAACTGTTTGCGGCAACGGTTCGCCTGCAGGAAAAGACCGGAGGCAACCTGACCGAACTTCTCAAAGCGCTGGCCTCAACCATCCGTGAGCGGCAGACCATGCGCCTAAAGGTGCGGGCTGCTTCGTCTGAAGGTCGGACCTCGGCGATGATCCTGACGGCTGCGCCGTTTATCGTGATGCTGGCCATTCACCTGCTGCGTCCGGAATTCTATGGCGATGTGATCGGCAAGCCGCTGGTCCGCAATTCGTTCGCGGGACTGTTCGTCTGGATGTTCATTGGCAACATGGTCATGCGCAAAATGATCAACTTCAAGATGTGATGAGAGGCATGTTCGATCGTCTTCCCCTCTCGGAAATCTGGTTGCCGGCAGCCATGCTTGCCGTGGCGGTTGCCGTCGCTGTGCCCGGCCTTCTTTCAGTCTGGCGGAACGCGAAGGCCAAGGAAGAAGTCGAGCGCCGCCTGGAACGTCGTGGCACTCAGTTCATGGAACCGCACAAACATGTCAGCCCGGTCGACAATCTGGTGCTGCAGGTTTCCAACAAGGTGGCGCCGACCGACGAAGAGAAGGTCAGCGAGGTCCGGGCGCGTCTGGCGCTGGCCGGGCTCACGCATTCCAGCGCTGTCGGGCAATACTACCTCGCGCGGATCGTTTGCGTGATCGTTCCGCAAATCGCCCTGCTGATCGCGTTACCCTATCTTGGCGGCTTTCCACCAACCGTGCCGCTGTTCGGCAGCGTCGGCCTGCTGATCATCGGCCTTGTCGGGCCATCTTTCTATGTGGACCACCTGATTTCTGCCCGGCGAAGCCTGTGCTCGCTCGGCTTTCCGGACATGATGGACCTGATGGTGGCGTGCGTTGAAGCCGGGCTGAGCCTTGATGCGTCGGTTCAGCGCGTGGGCGAGGAACTGGAGACACGCCATCCAATTATCGCCGGGCATATGAAAACCCTGTCACTGGAGCTGCGGGCAGGTAAATCGCGGAAAAAGGCTTGGCGGTCCTTTGCGGATCGGATGAACCTCGAAGAGGCCGGATCCCTGGCGACGATGCTGCGTCAGGCGGAGGAAATGGGGACAAGTCTGGGTGCCACTTTGCGGATCTTCTCTGCAGATATGCGCCAGCGGCGGATCCTTATGGCAGAAGAAAAGGCCATGGCTTTGCCTGCAAAGCTTACGCTTCCTTTGATTTTGTTCGTTTTTCCGGTGCTTCTGGGCGTTCTTATCCTGCCAGCCGTTGCGAAAATGCAAGGCGTTCTCTTCTGATCTCGGCACTAGGCGAGTCAGTCTGCGATTGCTAGTTTGCGCCCATGAAAGTTTCATATCTCGAATTCGAAAAACCGCTGGCGGAATTGGAATCCAAGATCGCCGAGTTGGAAACGCTGTCGGGCCGCAAGGACGGACCGTCCCTTTCGGACGAACTCACCAAGCTGAAAGCCAAGTCTCAGAAGATGCTGAAAGATACCTATTCGGATCTCAGCGCTTGGCAGAAGACGCAGGTGGCGCGCCATCCGGATCGGCCGCATTTCAGTGACTTTATCGAGAACGTTTTCGAAGATTTCGAGGAACTCGCGGGTGACCGGGTCTACGGGAACGACGAGGCCGTGATCGGCGGGCTGGCCCGCTTCAAGGGGCGCCCTGTGGTTGTTATGGGCCACGAGAAAGGGCGCACCACTGAGACGCGCCTGCGGCACAATTTCGGCATGGCTCACCCGGAAGGATACCGGAAGGCTGTGCGCCTGATGGACCTGGCCGAGAAGTTTAATCTGCCGGTCCTGAGCTTTCCGGATACGGCCGGTGCCTATCCGGGCAAGGGCGGTGAGGAACGCGGGCAGGCGGAAGCTATTGCGCGCGGCACGCAGCGGGGGCTGACGCTGGGCGTGCCATTCGTGACGCTGATCATCGGTGAAGGCATGTCCGGTGGTGCCATCGGTATCGCGGCGGCCAACAAGGTTCTGATGATGGAGCACGCCATCTATTCGGTGATCTCGCCGGAAGGCTGCGCGTCCATTCTGTATCGCGACGCAGGCAAGGCCAAGGATGCGGCAGACGCGATGAAGATCACCGCGCCGGACCTGCTCCGGACCAAAGTGATCGACGATGTCGTGAAAGAGCCGGTCGGCGGCGCCCATCGCGATCCGCAGCGTGCCATGGCGACAGCGTCCAAAGCGCTGGAGAAAGCGTTGAAGGAACTGGATGGCCTGACTCCGGCGGAACTGCGCCGGCAGCGAGCGGACCGTTTCTATGCCATCGGCCGGGAAGGCCTCTGATCGCGCTTGCCTTGAACGCATTCGCACGCCACGCTTCTCTGTATCAGGCAGGGAGGAGGGCCCCATGAAACGCATGATGCTGGCTGCAGCGGCAATGGCCGCTGCGTGCGCTGCGCCGTCATCGCCAGATCCGGATGCGGGTGAAGGCGTTGTGATCTATCCGGCGGAGGCGGTGGTCACCATGGCCGCTGAGGGCGGCGTGGCGGAAGCCGTTGCTGTTTCCGGTGACCGGATCATTGCCACCGGAACCGTGGCAGACCTGAAAGGCGCCATGCCGGCAGCGAATGTGGATACGGAATTCCGGGATGCAGTGATCGTTCCGGGGCTGATCGATCCGCATGTTCATGTTGTGCTGGGGGCACTTCAGTACAATCTGCCGATTACGCCGCCCTGGCCGATGGCGACGCCGCACGGAATGAAAGCCGGCCTGCCAAACCGGGAGGCCTTTCTTTCCGCGTTGTCGGACATCGTGGCGGCGGCCGGTCCGGACGCGCCGGTCGTTGTGTACGGCTACCACAATCTTGTGCACGGAGGCCTGACTAGGGCGAATCTCGACGCGATTACGTCGGATCAGCCATTGATCGTGTGGCACTATTCTTCGCACGACTTTTACCTGAACAGTGCCGCGATCGAGACCGCAGGCTTTACGCCCGCCCTCGCGCAGAAATTCCATGGTGTTGACCTCGACGAAAACGGCGAGCTGACCGGCCGGATCTATGAGGATGCCGCTCTGCTGGTGATCCAGTCGTTTGCCGGGGTGATCCTGGCGCCGGACAATGTGACGGCAGGCTTTCACGGATTCTCCTCCATGTTGCGACAGGCGGGCGTTACGACGACCGCCGAGATGGCTTACGGTCTATTCGGCTGGGACATGGAAGATGCGAATATCCGCGCCAATTGGGGCAGCGCGCAGGAGGCGGGGTATCATCTCTATCTTGTGCCGGAATACCAGGCCCTGGAGCGGACCTTTGGGGATGGAAGAGTCCAGGCCGTCCTCGACATGGTCAGCGGCGCCCGCGACACGCCAGCGCCCGTCCTGCCGCGCGTGAAGTTCTTCACCGACGGCGCGTTCTACAGCCAGACCATGCGGCTTTCACCGCCGGGCTATCTGACCGGCCAGTCCAAGGGGACCGAAGGCCTCTGGGTTGCCGGGCCGGACGGGATTGTTCCGGCGATTGAACCTTATTGGGCCGCCGGTCTCGGCGTGAACATCCATTCCAATGGCGATGCCGCCCAGGGCGCGACGCTGAAAGCGCTTCAAATCCTGCGCGAAGGTGACGGACCCGATAATAGTTTCGTCATCGAGCATGGCGGCCTGTTCTCGCCGGAACAGGTGGAAGCGGCCGGTCGACTGAACGCCAGCCTCTCGGCCGCCAGCCACTATGTTTTCTACATGGCGAATGAATATGCCGGACCGCTTGGCGATGTCCGGGCGAAGTGGATTTCGCCGTTGGGGGCTCTGACCGCTGCAGGCGTCCCCGTTGCGGTGCACAGCGATGCACCGCTGGCGCCCCCGTACCCGTTGCGCGCCGCTGGTGTGCACATCACCCGTGCGACCCGGGAAGGCAGCGCTTATGAAGCGGAGATGGCATTAACGCCCTATGAGGCGCTGGACGCGATCACGCTGGATGCGGCCCGGGTGCTCGGCCTGGAGGCCGAAATCGGCTCCATCGAACCCGGCAAGCGCGCGGATTTCACCGTGCTTGGCGTCAATCCGCTGGACACCGCGGGCGCCGATTGGGAGTCCATTCCTGTATGGGGTGTGGTGCTGGATGGTGTGAAACATCCTTTGGAAGAACAGGTAACCGAATAGGCGTGGGTGAACGCGACTGGATCTCCCGATACTTTGCTCCGCTGGCCACAGCGCAGGGCGCTGATGCCTTGCGCGATGATGTGGCGGAGCTGTCGACGGGGAACGGCCGCATCATTGCCACCGTCGATGCGCTGGTTGAGGGCGTGCATTTCTTCCCTGACGATCCGGTTGAGAGTGTGGCCCGCAAGCTCGTCCGGACAAACGTGTCAGACATCATCGCCAAAGGAGCGCGGCCGCTTGAGGCCCTGTTGACGCTGGGCTGGCCGCACGGGCGGCCAGAAGGGGACCTCGCCCGGTTCGCTGGGGCGCTGGGCACCGAACTGGCGGACTGGGGCGCCCGGCTTGTGGGGGGCGATACGACAGCGAGCCCTCAGGGCCTGTTCCTGTCCCTCACGCTGACCGGCCAGTGCGGGCCGGACGGTCCCGTCAGACGTAGCGGGGCGCAAGCTGGAGATGCCCTGTGGGTTACCGGAGAGATCGGTGCGGCGTGCCGGGGCTACCGGGCACTCAGGGAAGGCCGCGCGGACGACCCGCATATTGCCGCCTACAGAGAGCCGGTGCTGGCGCCTCTGCGGATTACCGACATGCTGCAGGCATACGCGACCGGATCTATGGATGTCTCTGACGGACTATTGGGGGACGCCCGCATGTTTGCGGCGGCCTCGCGCCTGTCCGTAAGGGTGGATCTGGACGCCGTACCTTTCGCGGGCGGGGCGCCGGACCTTGAAGAACGCCTGGCGCTTGCTTCCTGGGGAGACGACTATCAGGTCCTGTTTTCAGCGCCTGAGTCGGCCACCCCCAAGATTCAGGCTGACGCTACGGAAGGTGGCCTTCGGATAACGCGCATCGGAACTTTCGCGCCAGGAACTGGCCTGACGGCGTTGATGGACGGTACCGCCGTTAACTTACCGGAAACTCTCGGCTTCGAGCATGGCTGAACCGGGTCCTGCCTGACTCGCTCGAAACGTGAGGCATCTTGCACCTGACGTCAGGGGGTGGCAGCAAAGTACCCATAACAAAGGAAGCTCAGGGAGAAACCGGGCAAACCGGTTCGAATTGGCTAGGGAAGGAAACAAGGTTCATGTGGTATTATCTCGCTCTCGCAGCGGGCGTAATCTCGGTTTTGTTCGGGTTTATTCAGGCTCGTTCGATCCAGTCCGCCCCCGCGGGTGACGCGCGAATGCGCGAAATCGCTGCGGCCATCCAGGAAGGCGCAAACGCCTATCTCGGCCGCCAGTATCGCACCATCGCAATTGTTGGTGTCGTGGTCGTTGTCTTGCTGGGATTGGCATTCCAGAGCTGGCAGCAGCCGCTAGGCTTCGTCATTGGCGCCGTATTGTCGGGCGCTGCCGGCTTCATTGGCATGAAAGTGTCGGTGCAAGCCAACGTCCGCACAACGGAAGCGGCAAAGTCCGGTCTCAATGCCGGACTCAAACTGGCGTTCAAATCGGGCGCGGTCACGGGCATGCTCGTGGTCGGTCTCGCACTGCTTGGCATCGTTCTCTACTACGGCTTCCTGACAATGGTCATGGGACTCAGCCTGACCGATGAACTCGAGAAGCGGGAAGTCATCGATTCGCTCGTTGCGCTCGGCTTCGGTGCCTCGCTCATCTCGATCTTCGCGCGTCTTGGCGGCGGTATCTTCACCAAGGGGGCTGATGTCGGCGGTGACATGGTCGGCAAGGTGGAAGCCGGTATCCCGGAAGATGATCCTCGGAATGCCGCCACGATTGCGGACAATGTGGGCGATAATGTCGGCGACTGTGCCGGCATGGCAGCTGACCTGTTCGAAACCTATGCGGTGACTCTGGTGGCGACCATGGTGCTCGGAGCGATCTTCTTCGCTGACAGTGCCTATATCAGCGATATCATGCTGTTGCCGCTCGCCATTGGCGGCGTCTGCATCATCACGTCGATCATCGGCACTTATTTCGTCAATCTCGGACCCGGCAAAACCGACGTCATGGGGGCCCTCTACAAGGGTCTCATCGTGACAGGTGTCCTGTCTGTTGGTGCGCTGGCGCTGGTTATCAGCCAGGTGCTTCCGGCAGGGTTCGGTGTGCTGGACGGTGCTGCGGCAGCGATGGGCCTTTCGGGTGAAATCACCGGCATGGACTTGTTCCTGTGCGGTATTCTGGGCCTGGTCGTGACGGGACTGATCGTCGTTATCACGGCGTACTACACCGAAACGAAGTACCGGCCGGTTCGCTCGATCGCCAAGGCGTCGGAGTCCGGCCACGGCACGAACGTGATCCAGGGGCTTGCTGTGTCGCTCGAGTCGACCGCTCTGCCGGCCCTGACCATCATCGCAGGGATCATTGCCACTTATAACCTCGCTGGCCTGTTCGGCGTTGCCATCGCAACAACGACCATGCTTGCGCTGGCAGGCATGATCGTGGCGCTGGATGCCTTTGGTCCCGTGACGGACAATGCTGGCGGAATCGCCGAAATGGCGGAACTGCCTTCAGAAGTCCGGGAAACCACGGATGCGCTCGACGCTGTCGGCAACACGACAAAAGCCGTGACCAAGGGCTATGCCATCGGGTCTGCCGGGCTTGGTGCGCTGGTTCTGTTCGCGGCGTATTCGGAGGACCTCAAATACTTCTCGGCGCGCGCCGCGGAAGGGTCGTTCTTCTCCGGCGTGACGGTCGATTTCTCGATCGCCAACCCGTATGTCGTGGTCGGCCTGCTGTTCGGTGGCCTCCTTCCATTCCTCTTCGGCGGCATGTCGATGATGGCGGTGGGACGTGCGGCGCAATCGGTGGTCGAAGAAGTCCGCCGTCAGTTCCGCGAAATGCCCGGCATCATGAAAGGTGAGGTGAAGCCGGATTACGGCCGCGCCGTCGACCTGCTGACCCAGGCAGCGATCAAGGAAATGATCGTTCCGTCACTTCTACCGGTCTTGTCGCCGATCGTACTGTTCGGTGTGATCCTGGCCATTGCGGGTAAAGGTGCCGCCTTTGCGGCGCTTGGTGCCATGCTGCTGGGCGTGATCGTCACTGGCCTGTTCGTCGCCATCTCGATGACGTCGGGCGGCGGTGCATGGGACAATGCCAAGAAGTATATCGAAGACGGCAATCATGGCGGCAAGGGCTCTGAAGCCCACAAGGCTGCCGTGACGGGCGACACAGTTGGCGATCCTTACAAGGATACCGCTGGTCCGGCCGTGAACCCGATGATCAAGATCACGAATATCGTGGCTCTGTTGCTGCTGGCTGTGCTCGCCGGCATGTAGGCAACATGAATTTTTGGTTGAAGGCCCCGGAGTGGAAGCTCCGGGGCCTTTGTTTTATCTGGAGAAAATAACGTATAGTCAAAACCTATAGCAAACTGTCAAGCAATCAATTGGTCCTATTCTCCTGCCGGGCGTAATGTCATGCTGACGTGATGATCGCGGCCGGCGCCAAGCCGTCAGCGGATCATCACTCCGGTACTGGCAAAGGCGCCGCGCGCCTTGTTTCGAATTTGAAGACGCTTGAGCGAAAAGGGAGAAAACAATGGATGGCAATGATATGGGCGGCGGCAAGTGCCCTGTGATGCACGGGAGCCTGACCACGACCGAGACCTCGGTCCTTGCGTGGTGGCCGCAGGCTCTCAACTTCGACATTCTTCACCAGCACGACACAAAGGTTCAGCCTTTCGGCAAGGACTTCAGCTATCGGGACGAAGTGAAGAAGCTCGACTTCGACCAGTTGCAGAAAGACATTCATGCGCTCGTCACTGACAGTCAGGATTGGTGGCCTGCCGACTGGGGCAGCTATGCCGGTCTTTTCATCCGCCTGGCCTGGCACTCGGCCGGCTCCTACCGTCTGGCCGATGGCCGTGGGGGCGGCGGCGCAGGCAATATCCGCTTTGCACCCCTGAACTCCTGGCCTGACAATGCCAATCTCGACAAGGCCCGCCGCTTGCTGTGGCCGATCAAGAAAAAATACGGAAACAAGATCAGCTGGGCCGACTTGATTCTGCTGGCAGGGAATGCCGCGTATGAAGTGTCGGGACTGAAGACGTTCGGGTTCGGGTTCGGCCGCGAAGACATCTGGCACCCGGAAAAGGACACCTACTGGGGCTCGGAAAAAGAGTGGCTGACCGATGATGAGCACCGCTATCCGGACAAGGATGACCGCACCTCTCTCGAGAACCCGTTATCCGCCGTGGTCATGGGCCTCATCTATGTGAATCCGGAAGGCGTGAACGGAAAGCCCGACCCGGCCATGACGGCCAAGGATGTGCGCGAAACCTTCAAGCGCATGGCGATGGATGACGAAGAAACGGCGGCACTTACCGCTGGCGGTCATACGATCGGCAAGGGGCACGGCAATGCCGACGCCTCGAAATTGTCGCCAGCACCGGAAGGCGGTTCGATTGAGGCCATGGGTCTCGGATGGCTCAATCCCAAAGGCAAGGGTTTCGGCCGCGATACACTGACGGGTGGACCGGAAGGCGCCTGGACGAGTGATCCGACCAAATGGGATGGCGGCTATTTCGAAATGCTGCTCGACCATGAATGGGAAACCACCAAGAGCCCGGCAGGCGCCTGGCAGTGGAAGCCGGTCGACATCAAGGAAGAAGACATGCCGGCGGACGTCGAAGATGCCTCCATCCGGACCATGCCGATGATGACGGACGCTGACATGGCGATGAAGGTGGACCCGGTCTACCGGAGTTACATGGAGAAGTTCCGGGATGACCATCAATACTTCTCTGACACATTTGCCCGGGCCTGGTTCAAGCTGACCCACCGCGACATGGGTCCGAAGGCGCGTTACATCGGTCCCTGGGTACCGGAAGAAGATCTCGTCTGGCAGGATCCGGTTCCGGCTGGCTCCATCAGCTATGATGTCGATGCCGTGAAGCAGAAAATTGCCGACAGTGGACTGAGCATCGGCGAGATGGTCTCTACCGCCTGGGACAGTGCCCGCACGTATCGCGGGTCTGACATGAGAGGTGGCGCAAACGGCGCGCGTATCCGCCTGGCACCTCAGAAGGACTGGGCAGGCAATGAGCCTGCGCGCCTGCAGAAAGTGCTGAGCGTCCTTGAGCCCATTGCAAGTGCAAGTGGAGCGAGTGTGGCTGATGTCATTGTTCTTGCTGGCAATGTCGGTGTCGAGCAGGCAGCAAAGGCTGCAGGCATTGACGTGACTGTGCCGTTCTCACCTGGCCGCGGTGATGCGACAGACGAGATGACGGATGCGGAATCCTTCGAGACCATGGAGCCGCTTGTCGATGGCTACCGCAACTGGATCAAGGAATCCTATGCGGTCAAACCGGAAGAGATCTTGCTGGATCACACTCAGCTGCTTGGTCTCACCGCACCGGAGATGACTGTGCTGGTTGGCGGCATGCGCGTGATCGGTACGAACCATGGTGGATCAGCGCATGGTGTGTTCACAGATAAAGTTGGCGCGCTGACAACCGACTTCTTCGTGAACCTGACCGACATGTCGAACACGTGGAACCCAACCAGCCAGGATGGGATCTACGAGGTGCGCGATCGCAAGAGCGGCAAGACGAAATGGACGGCGACCCGCCTCGATCTGGTCTTTGGCTCAAGCTCGATCTTGCGGGCCTACGCTGAAGTCTACGCCCAGGATGACAACAAGGAGAAGTTCGTGAAGGACTTCGTTGCAGCCTGGACCAAGGTGATGAACGCGGACCGTTTCGACATCTAGGACGCGGATACTTCAAAGAGTGCGGCGTTTCGGGAAACCGGAACGCCGCATTCTATTTGACGAGGGATGCTGCCATGCGCCGGAACTCTTCCTGCGTCAGGGTTTCAGCCCGGGCAGTTGGATCAATGCCAAGGTCCTTCAGCCAGTCTTCGGCTTTCAGCCCGTGTTTCTTGGCGAACGGCTTCAGCCCGGCGCGAAGCATCTTCCTGCGCTGGCCGAATGCCGCGCCGGCCACTTGTTCCAGCTTGTCGAGGTGTGGAAACTGCTCACTTTCCGGGAGAGGTTCCAGAACGGCGACCGCGCTGTCCACTTTTGGCGGCGGCTTGAAAGCGCCGGGCGGTAGGGTGAAGGCGATATGTGGCCGGGTGACGGCATGGGCAAGGACAGCAAGACGGCCATAATGCTCCGTTCCCGGATCGGCGCAAATGCGTTGCGCGACTTCCTTCTGGAACATCAGCGCCATTTCTCCGCGCCATGCGCCGGCTTTCAGCCAGTCAATCAGCAGGATGGTTCCGACATTGTAGGGGAGGTTGGCGATGATCATGGCCGGTGTCTCTGCACCGGCCTCGGCCAGTATGGTCTCCCATTTTACCTTCCGGGCATCTTTTTCGATGACCATCAACCGGCCATCCCGGGCTTCTGGCCAGTCCTGCAGGGCAGAGGCGAAACGCGGATCCGTCTCGACGGCGATCAGCTTCGCGGCGCCTTCTTTCAGGATGGCGCGCGTCAGGCCGCCGGGACCGGGACCAACTTCGATGACTGTCCGCCCGTCAAGCGGGCCAGCTGCCGTGGCTGCCCTGTGCAGAATGCTGGGATCGAACAGGAAGTGTTGGCCAAGCGCCTTGCGGGCCGGTGCCTGTGTCAGCTCGGGATCGTTCTGATCGCTCATTGGGTTTGCCTGTTTCTAGCGACCATGGCCGCTGACTTGATTGCCGCGATCAGGCTGTCGGGCCTGGGATTTCCTGCGGCGGCGGCGTCATAGCCTGTGCCATGGTCAGGGCTGGTGCGGACGATCGGAAGGCCAAGCGTCATGTTCACTCCGCCCCAGAAGTCCAGTGTCTTGACCGGAATCAGCCCCTGGTCATGCGTCATGGCAATCACGGCGTCATACTTGCCTGACAAGGCTTCTGCAAAAACGGTGTCGCCCGGTCTGGCGTCCGATATATCAATATTCCGGGAGCGGAGTGTTTCTGCGGCCGGATTGATGATTTCGATCTCTTCGCGTCCGAGTGCGCCGTTTTCGCCTGCGTGTGGGTTGAGGCCGGAAAACGCGATACGCGGGGAGGGGATCCCGAAATCCGTTTTCAGCGCGGCATGCACAATGGTGCCGAGTTCAACCAGACTGTCCCGTGTCAGGCTGCCCGGCACGCTGGCGAGCGATTGGTGAATTGTGGCCAGCGCAACTCGGAGGCCGCCGCCGGTCAGCATCATGACCGGCCGCAGAGCTGCGGCGCCGTCTGAGCGGCAGAGTTCGGCTATGAATTCGGTGTGTCCTGGGTGCCGGAATCCCGTCCCGTAGAGCAAGGCCTTGTTGATCGGGTTGGTCACAAGGCCTGCTGCCTTGCCCGCTCGGACATGTGCTACCCCGGTTTCGATTGCGGAGATGATGGCCGGCGCTGCAGCAGCATCCGGTTTGCCGGGGGCTATTTCGGGCAGATTGCGGATGGGAAAAACCGGAAGCGCCGATCCGAACGCAGCCGCCGCCTCTTCAGGCGATGAGATCTCCTGTACCGGGCAGTGCTGACTGTACAGATCCGGCGCGCCGATCACGTAGAACGCCAATGAGCTGTCGTTTTTCAGTGCGTCCCACGCCGCAGCCGTGATGGCTGGGCCCACACCGGCAGGATCGCCCATGGATAGGACCAGGGGGGGAAGGGGCATCGGGTTGCTCACGCGCGGGATGTCGCGCCAAACGGGCTCGCGCGCAAGCCTTAGCGGTAGATAATCGTCGCGTCGCGGCGCAGGTTCCGCAGTTCGCGCTCTGAAATCATGTTCAGTTCGCGGCCCTTGAGGTTGTTTTTGAGATCGTCGCGCGACGGGATCGCTTCAGCGCCTTCTTCGCGCCGGCAAACATACATGGTGCCGAGCCCGCCGCTCACAGCGAAGATATCGGTCGGTTGGCCGATTTCTGCGTTCTCGACCAGGGATTTTCCTTCTGGGCCCAACTCATCAACATTGATGTCGTCCAGTGGCTGGGCGCGCAGTCCCTGTGTGGTGTTGGCGACGGATTGCACGTCATCGCAGGACGTAATGCGGTCCATGGCTGCTTTCAGGTTTTCGTCTGTCGCGTCCCGGGTAATCAGGCGGATAAGATCCACCTTGGTCGTGGCTTCCGCCGGTTCCCGCTTGTTCTGGATGAACAGGATGTAGACTCCATTGTCGACAACGATCGGATCCAGCAATCCGGGGCCGCTTGCAGCTTCGATGGCAGGCGCGAGGTCTGGCGAGACATCTGCGAGGGACACCCAGCCCATATCGCCGCCGGTCGCGGCTGTGGGTGCAGAAGAAAGCCGTTGAGCTGCAACGCGGAAATCAGCGCCAGCTTTCAATTGTTCAAGGATCGACCGCGCCGCTTCTTCTGCCTGTGTGCGGGTCTCGGCGTCCGGTGCGAACAGGAAGATCTCAGAAATCCTGTACTGGGTCTTTTTCGTAGCTGAACGAATCTGTTCGATTTCATCATCGACCTGATTGTCAGAAATCCGGATACGAGAGCCATACAGGCCGCTCATCACCCGGTTCCAGGCGATTTCGGCGCGCATTTGCTCCTCAAGGCTGGACGGATCGATCCCTGCCGCGAGCAATTGCGATTTCAGGTCCGCACCGGTGAGGCCGGACTGGGCTGCCATACCCTCAACGGCCCCATCGATTTCTTCCTTGCTGATCTCCAGATCGAATTCAGCCGCCTTGTCCAGTTGCAGATGCTCGTCAATCAGCTGCTCAAGAGCCTGTCCGGTAATTTGCTGAACCTGTTCCTGGGACGGCTGCTGGCCGCCAAGGCTGAGCAGCAGCATGCGGGCCCGGTCGCGGACGTCGGTAAACGAGATCGGTTGATCGTTCACAACAGCAGCAACGCCTTCCAGCGTCAGGCTGCCATCGTCCGGGGCGGCGTCCTGCGCATTCGCGATTCCGGCAAAGGGGAGAGCCAGAAATACAGCGGCGGCGACGAGTTTGCGAACCATTAGAGGTCTCCAATTCATGCCTGCGAACCAGCAGGCAGGTATTCATTTTGACCATACAATCCCTGTTGTGTGGTGCAACGCGGGCTCGCAGTCCGCCCTGATAACTTACGGATATTTAGGGTTCACGGCGATTTGAGGGCGATAGGCGCGAATCAGTCGAACTCGCTTGATCCGAACTGGCCGAGTGTTTTGAGCGAGAAACGGACTTGGATGTTCTCCGAGGGGCCCTGCGTGCGATCCTGCAATTCGGTCCGGCTGAAGACCAACTCAAGACGCGAACACTCGTCTTCATAGGCAATGCCGATGTCTCGCTGGACGTTGAGATTGTCTGAAATATCCCTCAGCTGGCCAAACAGGATGGAGTAGCGATCCGTTACGCGTATCTCGCCGCTCAGGTAAATGCCTTCCTCTTCTCGTCCACCGAGGTTCAGACGTTCGCTGATCTTGTAGTACTGGCCCGTCGCGCGCCAGCGCTTCGCTTGCGTCGTCAGGCGGGTATCGATGCGGTTCAGTTGCATCCCGTCATCGTCAAGGCGAACATGCGTATCGATACGCAAAGCACGGCCGAAGTCGGCTGTCGCTGCGGCCATCCAGTCGGATGTCGTGCCGTCGAGGTTGGAGATGGTGTTGAATGCAGTGTCAGTCCGGGAACGCCAACGGCGGCCGAACGTCGCTGATAGTTCAGGACCATCCTTCCACACAGCTCTCGCCGTCAAAGCTGCGGA
The DNA here is from genome assembly GCF_000685235.1 of Hyphomonas adhaerens MHS-3. Classification (NCBI taxonomy): domain Bacteria; kingdom Pseudomonadati; phylum Pseudomonadota; class Alphaproteobacteria; order Hyphomonadales; family Hyphomonadaceae; genus Hyphomonas; species Hyphomonas adhaerens. Next base: position 359,341 of record NZ_ARYH01000002.1, on the reverse strand, counting down.
TAATTTCCCATCCCCTTCATAGAGGTCGTATCCGGCGACACCGTTGGCATCGAACAGCGCGCTTTCGTCCATCTCGAAGAGCAGTGCGTCTTCATTCGGGATGGCCGGGTCGTTGGAGTTCGAAGTGCCCCACGCCGCCATGACCTCCGGTTCAAGCATGATGTCGACCGTCTTGCCTGGACGGATCATCGGGTAGGCTATGCGTGTTCCAGCATTGCCAACAAGGCGCGATTCATTGCCGTTGCCTGCGGAATTCGAGTCCAGCTGATAGAAGTCACCGCGTAATTCGGCGAACGGTTCGAACGTGAAGCCGCCCGGCAGAATTTTATAGGCGGTCCAATCGGTTCCGACACTCACGCGCTGGCTGTCGGATCCCACATTGCGGCGCAACACAGCCGTTGAGGCGTTCACGCTGGCGAACCCGTAGTCACCCAAATCCCAATATTTCTCACTGAATAGCAGCGGCGTGACCTTTGGCAGGCTGCCATTAACGTCACCGCCGCGCAGGCCTTGAATAGATAGCAGAGCGACGTCCGTGTAGTAGGTGTCACCCTGTCCCACGGCGTAGAGCTGGGATAAAAGGCGCCGCGGCTGGCTCATATAAATGCCGCGCTCTTCGCCTTGTCCGTCGAGGTCGTAGCGGCGATCGTAAAGGTCATCGGTCTGCGTTTCGACGCCAAAACCCCATTGCCAATGGTTGTTCAGCGCGAACCGGCCGCTGCCATAGAGATGGCCCCGCCATTTTTCTTCGCCGAATTTTTCGCCGTCGCTGTCGAAGTCCTTTTCGCGCGTGAGGCTGGTATTGAGGTTGATGGCCCCGGAATAAAACCGCTTCCGGTAATCGAGTTCCAGCATCGGATTGACGTTAGCCGAAATCATGGGTGAGATCGTCAACTCGGAAGAGTCTGAAACCGCCCAATAATAGGGTTGCTGATAGAATGCGCCGAGCTTGGAAGAAAGGCCCACCGACGGGATCAGCAAGCCTGACCGGCGGTCCGACGTCGGGTCCGGGTGGGCCAGGTAAGGAAAGTAGAAGACCGGAATGCCCATGACTTCCAGCACGGCATCCCGATACGACATCATCTGGGATTCCTGATCCAGCACGGCACGGCGGGCGCGCAGCGTCCAGGTCGGTTTCTGACCTTTGGCTTCGCAGATCGGGCAGGCGGTGTAGATGACCTGGTCCATTGCGTTGATGCCACCCGGCTGGCGGATAGCTGAACTCGCAACAACGGTTGACCCATCTGTCAGGCGTGCGGAGTAACCGATCGCATAGCCATCAGACAGGTTCGAGCCGACTTCAACTTCGTCGGAAAATTGCTGGCTTCCGTCCGTGTCGATTATCACCACATTGCCAGTGGCCCGGACGCGCTCTGTTGTCCGGTTGTAGATCAGGCGATCCGCGCGCAAAATCCGCCCGTCATACAGCGCCTCGACATTGCCTTCGGCAACGATCGAGTTCTCGTCTCGCAACTCGTAGACATAGTCCGCTTCCAGAACCACCTGTTCGGAGGGCGCCGCTGCGGCATCGGGGGGGGTGGTGGCTTCCTCAGCCATCGCCCCAAGAGAGGGCGTAGCGGCCAGCGCCAGGGCTGCAGCGTAGTGATACCAATTTGCCAAATCGGGCTACCTCGGTTTTGCCCCCGGCAGCGCCGGCTGCGGAATACGGAATTCTGTCTCGGTTTCTGAGGCTTAGAGGCTGTCCCCTGCATCGTCCAGCCACCGAGCGCGCATGAGCGCTTTTTCAGCTGGCCTCCGGTGCAGCATGGCCACAGCCGTGCGCTCTGTTCAAAAGGCTTTTGCAGCCAGTCCACCCGGCAGGGTCTGGGCTTCGCCGGAAAGTTCCAGTTCCAGCAGAACGGCGGCGCAGCGCGCGGCTGGCAAGCTGCTCGCGCGGGCGATTTCGTCGATCGGCATGGGGTGAGGAGAGAGCGCTTCGACGACCCGCTGCAATTCCGATTCGCTCGGCTCGCCCGCATCCGGGTCGTACTCGAACGGGCGTGGAGGAGGGGCCGAAACACTGCGCCGATCCAATGTGGCGAGAATATCAAGGACGTCATCGGCATGACGAACGAGCGTTGCGCCCTGATGCAGCAGGCTGTTTGTTCCGGCAGCCCGTGGATCGAGTGGCGAGCCCGGCACCGCCATCACTTCGCGGCCCTGTTCCCCTGCGACCCGCGCTGAAATCAGTGACCCCGAGCGTTCGGCCGCTTCCACAACGACCACACCCATCGACATGCCCGTAATGATACGGTTACGGCGCGGGAAATCCTGCGCCTTGGCCCGGTATCCGAACGGGCTTTCCGAAACGATGAGACCGGAAGCGGCAATCTCGGCGTAGAGCCTTTGGTGCTGAGGCGGATAGACATGGTCAATTGCGCCCCCCAGCACCGCAACCGTCCCCGACTCAAGACTGGCGGCGTGCGCTTCGCCGTCAATGCCGAGCGCCAGGCCGGACACGATGGAAAATCCGTTCTGGCCAAGCTCGGCGGCCATGTTGCGCGCGATTTTTCGGCCTGCCGCCGATGCATTCCGAGCGCCTACGATTGCGACGGTTGGGCGAGCGGCCAGGCCAGTATTGCCAAGCACGGTCAGGACAGGTGGTGGCGGTTCAAGGTCTCTCAGGAGAGGCGGGTAGTCCGGTTCGGAACTCAGGACGATGCGGGCGCCGTAGCGGTGCACCGCTTTCAGTTCCTGCTCGACCTGCTCTGGCGGCGGTGGCTGGAGAGGCCGGGCCCTGCGAGAGCGGTTCGACAATTCCGGAAGAGCGTCGAGCGCCGCCCCGGCTGAACCGAACCGGCGCAGCAACTGAAAGAAGCTGACGGGCCCGATGCCGTGGGTTCTGGCAAGGCGGATCCAGTTCAGGCGTTCGCCGTCAGACATCATGCGTCAGGTTTCGCTTTGGAGCTCCCAAAACGCGGCTCGGTGCCTTTGAGAAGGCGGCCAAGATTTGTGCGATGGGTCCAGAAAACGAAAGCTGACAACACAGCCAGTCCGGAGAGGACAAACCAGTTATGAGGCCTGTGCTGAAGTTCCTCCACAAACCAGGCCCCTGGGGCGACGAGGACTGCAGCCGTCAGCGCAGCAAGAGAAGAAATGCGCGTGATTGCAAAAATGGCGAGCCAGACGGGCGCCGCAACATAGAATGCCGGAAGCGAGACAAACGGCAACAGGCCGGCGAATGTCGCAACGCCTTTCCCGCCCTTGAAGCCCAGCCAAACCGGATAGCAATGGCCCACGAACGCTGACGCGCCGGCGATCAGTCCTGCTTCCGGACCGCTCAGGACCCCGAATCCCAGAGCGACCAGGCCGGCTTTGAGGCTGTCGAGCAGCAGGGTTGCCAGCGCCAGATCCTTTCGGCCTGTTCGCAATACATTTGTTGCGCCGATGTTGCCTGAGCCGATCTGGCGTATATCGCCCACACCGGCTGCGCGGGTCATCAGAAGACCAAACGGGATGGAGCCGGCCAGATAGCCGATCAGCGCAGCAAGCGGATATAATAGGTATGCGGCCATGCGCAGCTCCAGAAACACGTTGAAGTGGTAGGCACGGATCGGCGCTCGGGCAAGCCTTCTCAGGCGACGCTTTCGTGAGCGAAGACTTCTTCCCCGGCGACAAAGGTCCGCAATACGCGGCCTTGAAGGCGCCGCCCATCGAAAGGAGAGTTCGTTGAGCGCGAGCGCAGATGTTCCCGCTCGCAAAGCCAGGGCTTGCCGGGATCGAACAGAATCATGTCCGCGGGGGCATTCGGTGTCAGCCGGCCCTGCGGAAGTCCCAACATGTCGGCAGGACGGCAGGTAACGGGTGCGAGGGCTTCCAGCAGAGTCAGCGGCCCGTCATGAACAAGGCTGAGCATGGCCGGCAGCACGGTTTCCAGTCCAGCCGCGCCAAATGCCGCTTCGCCAAATGGGAGGCGCTTTTCTTCAGGAGGTTGAGGATCGTGCGCCGAAACAACGGCATCGATCTCACCTCGTTTCAAGGCATCAATCAGGCCGAGCCGTGTCTCTTCGTCCCGGAAGGGCGGATTGACTTTGCAGTAGGTGAGGTAGTCGCCGACATCACGCTCGTTAAAGAAGAAGCTGTGTGCGGCAGCTGTCGTGAAGACCTTCGCCCCCCGCTCACGCGCCGCCTTGGCGAACGCAACGGTGCGGGGTGTGGAGACCTGGTCCAGGATGAGCGTGCAGCCCGTCGCTTCCGCCAACGCCGTATCCCGCATGGCGCCGATCCATTCGGCTTCGACAGGCATGCCGGGGAGGCCCATGCGGCCCGCCAGTTCACCGGCATTCATGACGCCGGATCCCGCAAGCGTCCGTTCGTCTGGCCGGGACATAATGATTGCACCGAGGCTGGCTGCGTATGCCATCGCCCGTTTCAGGATCGACGCGTTGGCGACCGGCAGGTCTCCATTGGTGAAAACGACCGCGCCGGAATTCGCCATGAGGCCAATCTCGGCCATGGCTTCGCCCTTCAGGCCGGTCGTAAGGGCGCCAGCGGGATAGATCCGGGCAGCCGCGCTGGTTTTTGCCCGGTCGGTGATGAAGCGAACGAGCGCCATGTCGTCGATGACGGGTTTCGTGTCGGGCATCACAACGAAACTCGTGATGCCGCCCGCGACCGCTGAGCGCGACGCGGTTGCCAGCGTCTCTCTCTGCTCCACGCCCGGTTCGCCGGTCTTCACGCGAAGGTCCACAAGTCCGGGGGCAAGGCATAGGCCGCCTGCATCAATGGTCGCTTTGGCATCCGCATGGGCCGTGGTTTGGCCGATTGCGATATCTTTCACCTTGCCGCGGTCGACGAAGATCGCGCCGGTCTTATCGAGGCCGCTGGCCGGGTCAAGCAGGCGGGCATTGTAGATGCTGAGGCTCATGCGCGGCCTCCTGCCAGGAGGTGGAGGACAGCTTCGCGCACTGCGACACCCATCTCGACCTGCTCCGTAATGACGGACTGTTCGCCGTCGGCGATGGCGCTTTCAATCTCGATTCCCCGGTTCATCGGGCCGGGGTGCATGACGGTAGCGTCCGGTTTTGCCAGGGCCAGCCGATCCTTGGTCAGGCCGAAGAAGCTGAAATATTCGCGTCGGCTGGGCAGGAAGGCGCCGTCCATCCGTTCCAGCTGGAGGCGCAACATCATGACAATGTCGGCGTCTTTCAGGGCCTTGTCGAAATCTGTCGTGGCGCTGGCCGCCCCCCAGGTCTCGGTGCCCGATGGCAGCAATGTCCGGGGGGCGCAGAGGTGAACTTCGGCGCCCATCAGGTGGAGTGTTTGTGTTGTGGAGCGGGCCACACGGGAGTGGGCGATGTCGCCGCAAATGACGACTTTGAGCCCTTCGATCCGGCCTTTCGTGCGCCGGATGGTCAACGTGTCGAGCAGGCCCTGAGTCGGGTGCTGGTGCGTCCCGTCACCTGCATTGATCACGGCGCAATCCACCTTGCGCGACAGCAGTTTCGGTCCGCCGGAGGCCGAGTGGCGCACGATCAGCGCGTCAGGCTTCATCGCGTTCAGGGTCATCGCCGTGTCGATCAGCGTTTCGCCTTTCTTCACGCTGGACGCTGCGACGGGCATGGATATCACGTCTGCGCCAAGGCGGCGGGCGGCGATTTCGAAGCTGCTCATTGTCCGCGTGGAATTCTCGAAGAACAGGTTCACAACGACCTTGCCCTTCAACACCGGATCCGGCCGGATGCCGGCACGGGTGGCCTCAGCATAGCTGTCAGCCAAGTCCAGAATGTGAGTAATATCGAGAGGAGAAAGCCCTTCAATACTGAGCAGGTGCTCATGATCGAAGCTGTAGTGATATGCCGCCCGGGTCATCGAGGCCCTTTCGATTTTTCGCGGTTTAGGCCCGATTCCGCCGGGCTTCAAGTCCTCAGGCCAAGGGAAGCTGCGTAACCGCGAGATAGAGAAGCGGCATGGTGAGCATGGCGAGCACCGTCTCGACCGCAATCAAGTTGGCCGCCAGCGGTGCGTCACCACCCAGTTCACGGGCCAGGATATAGGAGGACGTTGCCGTTGGCGTCGCTGCACAGATGACGGCGATCGTGAGCGCTGTACCCGACAGACCCAGAAGCAGGCCAAAGCCAACCGCAACGACCGGAAGGCCAACGAGTCTGACGAGAGACCAGCCAAAGGTCCGCGGTCCGGCCCGGCGAAGGGCAGACAGGTCGACACCCGCGCCTGCGGACAGCAAGCCCAGCGCGAGCGCAGCGTCACCTAATATCCCCAGACTGTCGTCCAGCAGTTCTGGCAGCTCGATATTCGCGGCTGCCAGACCGAGGCCGCAAATACATGCGAGGACGATCGGGTTCCGGACCAGGGCCAGGAGGGGCTTTGGTGCCGGCCCATGCGGACGGTCTGCATGGGCAATCAACGCATACACAGACAGGACATTCGCGGTCGGGATCATCGCAGCGGCCGCGATTGTGACCAGGGCGAGCCCTTCCTGTCCGAACAGAAGACTGCCGATCGACAAGCCGATCATCGTGTTCCAGCGCACGTTTGACTGGATGACCGATCCGACAGCCGGCCTGGGCATATTCGGCAGGAAACGCCCGAGGAGGCCCACACCGGCGAGCGCGAACTGGGCCAGGATTAGCGCCCCGGCCAACCGCCAGGGTGCCGTCTCGAAGGGCGCGTTCGCAAGTGTCCGGACGATGAGGGCAGGGAACAGGACGACATAAGAGAGCCGCTCAATCGCGCGCCAGCTTTCCGTGGGGATCCATTTGCGAACCGAGAGCACATGACCCAGAGAGACAATCGCAATGACCGGGAGCAGCGCGTAGAGAAACCCGCTCATGCGCCGCGCTCCAGGCGTTCCAGAGCCGATTTCAGGATGATGGCCGCCGCAGAGGCGTCGATCCGTTCGGCGCGCTTCTTTCGTGACAGGTCAGCGTCCAGCATGACCCATTCTGCCTCGGCTGTTGATAAGCGCTCGTCCTGTAAAAGAATCGGCACATCGCGATGCTTCAGGATGTTCCATGCGAATGCACGGACAGATTGGGCGCGCGGCCCTTCGCTGCCATCCATGTTGAGCGGCAGGCCAAGGACCAGCCCGACCGCCCGGCGATCATCGTAGAGATGGAACAACCGCTCCAGCACTGGCGTCAGTTTCCGTCCCTTCGGAATGGTCTCGACGGGGCTGGCGATCATGCGCATTGCATCGCAGGACGCCACGCCGACAGTCTTCGTCCCGGGATCGAGCCCGAGGAGAGGACCATTGGAAGGAAATTCGGCGATATCAACGACTGACATGGGGAGCCCACATAGCGCCTTGATGGGGCGTTGCCTATGGCGTATTCCGGCTTCAGCAATTCCGGAGAGTTCCCATGAGTGTCACCAAGGACGATGTTCGCAAGGTTGCGCGCCTGTCACGGATCGCCGTCGATGAGGCTCACCTTGAAGAACTGGCTGGTGAGCTGAACGGGATTCTTGGCTGGATCGACCAGTTGAACGAAGTCGATATCTCCGGCGTTGAGCCGATGACGTCCGTGGTCGAAACCAAACTGCCGATGCGGGAAGACGTGGTGACGGATGGCAACATTCCGGACCAGGTTCTCGCAAATGCCCCACGCACCGAGGATGGTTTCTTCGTGGTGCCAAAGTCTGTCGAATAGGCGTTACACCGCCTCGGCAGCGAATTTCCCGTAATCGATCAGGATTCTTCGGAGGCGCCGTCAGAGTCCGCCGAGTCCGTGTCAGATTCGTCCGGGGTTTTCTCTGCTTTCGGGTCCCATTTGTGCATGGATTTCACAACGCAGCGCGCCGTGCTGAAAGGCTGGTCTCGCCGGGGCATGAGTGAGTCAGACACGATGATTCTGTCGCCATTGGTCAGGCAGCCGGTCGATGCACCAATCTTCATGGTGACGGCATGTTCAAGAGGCGCGCAGGTGCCAAAGACCTCGATCAGGTAGTGATCACGGCCCTCTCTCACTGTGAACGTATCCCGGGTGTTATTCCCGAAACTGTCAATATTGCTGGCGAAGCAGATACGATTGACTTCCTCACCGAGACGAGGGTCATCGGCGTATTTCGCGATCCCTGCAGGTTCTCGTTCCGAACTGCCGGTTGAGGCGCATCCAGTGAGGATGAGCAATGTACTGGCTAGGGTCAGACTTGGGCGCATAGCGGTCTCCTTCTGGTCAAATCCAGCCTCATTATGGTGTGACGAACTGATATCTGCCTGACAAGCGCTTTCACAGAGACTTGAACTTTCGGCACAAGCCGTCATAGCAGGCGGGCAGAATTGCCGGAGACCTGCTACGATGACCGATCTGACGAAGCTGACCCTTGCAGACGCCCTGGACGGCCTGAAGGCGAAGAAATTCTCGTCCCGGGAGATCACGCAGGACTTCATTCAGACCATTGAAGGCTCGCGGATCCTGAACGCCTATGTGGTGGAGACGCCAGACAAGGCGTTGGAAATGGCTGACAAGGCCGACGCCCGCCTCGCAAAAGGGGAAGGTGGCAGGCTGGAAGGCGCCCCCATCGGCGTGAAGGACCTTTATTGCACCAAGGGTGTCCGCACGACGGCCTGCAGCAACATTCTCGGAGAGTTCACCCCCACCTATGAGTCGACCGTCACGCAGAACCTGTGGGACGAGGGGGCGGTTATGCTCGGCAAGCTCAATATGGACGAGTTTGCCATGGGGTCTTCCAATGAGACGTCCCGCTTCGGGCCGCCGATCAATCCATGGCGCCGGAAGGGTGACAATGCCGGCCTGACCCCGGGCGGTTCCTCCGGCGGGTCGGCTTCAGCTGTCTCCGGCGACCTTTGCCTTGCGGCGACGGCTTCCGATACCGGCGGCTCTATCCGTCAGCCTGCATCATTTACCGGCACGGTGGGGATCAAGCCGACTTATGGCCGGGCCAGCCGCTGGGGCATGGTGGCATTTGCGTCCTCTCTCGATCAGGCGGGCCCGATCGCGAAGACGGTTGAAGACTCCGCGATCCTCCTGGACGTGATGTGCAGCCATGACCCGAAGGATTCCACATCCCTCAACGTCGAGAAGCCAGACTGGCGCGCGGACGTTTCAAAGGGCGTAAAAGGCATGCGTATCGGCATTCCGAAGGAATACCGGATGGACGGCATGTCTAAAGAGATCGATGCGCTTTGGAACCAGGGCATTGAGTGGCTCAAAGCTGCCGGTGCTGAGATTATCGATATCAGCCTTCCGCATACAAAATACGCTTTGCCCGCCTATTACATCGTGGCCCCGGCAGAGGCATCGTCGAACCTCGCCCGCTATGACGGTATGCGCTACGGCACACGTGTCGCCGGCGAGAATCTGACCGAGACGTATGAAGACACCCGGGCCAACGGGTTTGGCCGGGAAGTCCAGCGCCGCCTGATGATCGGGACCTATGTGCTCTCGTCAGGTTACTACGATGCCTATTACCTGCGCGCGCAAAAGGTGCGCACCAAGATCCTGAACGATTTCGTTGATGCCTTTGAAAGCTGCGATGCGATCCTGACGCCGACCTGTCCTTCGCCAGCGTTTGCGTTTGGCGAAAAGAGCGGTGATCCGGTGGAAATGTACCTCAACGACGTCTTCACGGTGACCACGAACCTTGCCGGCCTGCCTGGTATTTCGGTGCCCGCCGGCCTGTCAGCCGATGGCCTGCCACTGGGCCTTCAGGTGATCGGCAAAGCATTGGACGAGTCAGCCTGTTTCCGCGTTGGCGGTGAGCTGGAACGTGCAGCCGGTTTCGTGGCCAGACCGGAGAAGTGGTGGTAGGCTTTAAGCCATGACCCGCTTTCTCGTATTATTCGGAGCGCTGCTCCTGATTGCGCTTCTTTTGATGGCTGGGATGCTGGCGCAGAACGGCTACAGCCTTATGGATCCCGCCATGACGCCGATGGTTTTCGCGGCCGTTTTGGTCGCTGGCTACGTCTCCTGGCGGATCAACGGGATATTGAAACGCCGGGATCAGTCGCGCGGAGCAAGTCTGGACAAGACGGGCGGTAAATCTGGTGGAATCTTCTCATCCAAGCCTTCGGCCGCCCAGTCTGCGCGGGCTGCGCGCGTGGCTGCGCGGCGGAAAAAGCTGATTTCGGAAGGCAAGCTGGAGGCCGAGCCTGAGCCGGAAGAAAAACCGGAATCCGATGAAGCTCCGCCGGAGCGTGTTTCCCAGGCATCACCGATCAAGGACCGGATGGCTGCCCGGGCAGAACGGGTCAGGCGAGCGAAGGAACAGGGGAAGCTTTAGGAGCTTTCTTGCGTTTGCTGGCTGGCGTTGCGTCTGTGGTGCTGACCACAGGTGCTTTCGTGCCGCCGCGCAGCTCATCATCATCTGTTTCTTTATCACCACGATCTGCAATCCGGGTAACGTGAACACCCGCACCGATCAGCCCGCCGATCGGACCGAACTGAAGCAGCATGGCCAGGATGAACAGGATCGGAATGTTCATGTCGAGCTTGCCGAGCGTCAGGAACAGGGCGCCAAACATGGTCCCGCCGAAAATCAGACCGATGGCGAACCCGGCAATGATGTGGCGCAGAAAGCCTTGCGCAATATGGCGTTCGTCGTCGCTGGCGCCATCAAGGATCATTTTGAAGAGCATTTTTTTGTTTTCCCCTTCTCGCTTCCTCCCGAAGCAGTCGGGTAAATTTGCCGCACATCGGGACCTAGGAAAACCCCCTAGTTTTCACGAAGTCCATAAAACCGGATATTTCAGTGCCTTGTGCGGTGTCAGCACGGCTCGACAGGGCCGTCCGCAGGGGAGTAAAAGGTCTGGATTCTGCTGTGACCAATCGAGGAAAGCATGTCTGTACGCACTCCCTACACAATCAAGGGCGACACAGGTGACTGGGAACTTGTGATGGGCCTCGAAGTCCACGCTCAGGTTGCCTCCAATGCGAAGCTGTTTTCCGGGGCCGCAACCGCATTTGGCGCCGATCCGAACTGCAATGTGTCTCTGGTCGATGCGGCCATGCCGGGCATGCTGCCGGTCATTAACAGGTACTGTGTCGAGCAGGCGATCCGCACGGGTCTCGGCCTGAAGGCTCAGATCAATCACTACAGCCGCTTTGACCGTAAGAACTATTTCTATCCCGACCTGCCGCAGGGCTATCAGATCAGCCAGTTCGCGCATCCGATCGTCGGCGAGGGCGAAATTGAAGTGGACGTGGAACCGGCACATGGCGGCGAAGCCTATTCGTTCCCGTGCCGGATCGAGCGCCTGCACCTGGAGCAGGATGCAGGCAAGTCCATCCACGACATGGATCCGAATTCCACCTATGTGGATCTCAACCGGTCCGGCGTGGCGCTGATGGAAATCGTCTCCCGTCCGGACGTACGGACACCGGCAGAGGCGGCCGCTTATGTGAAGAAGCTGCGCGCCATCGTCATCGCGCTCGGCACCTGCGATGGTGACATGGAGAAGGGCAACCTTCGCGCCGATGTGAACGTGTCTGTCTGCAAGCCTGGCCAGTACGAAAAATACCGCGAGACGGGGGATTTCGGCCATCTCGGCACGCGCTGCGAGATCAAGAACATGAACTCGTTCCGCTTCATTCAGCAAGCCATCGAGTATGAAGCGCGGCGCCAGATCGAGATCATCGAAGGCGGCGGCAAGGTGGATCAGGAAACCCGCCTGTTCGATCCGAACAAGGGCGAGACCCGGTCGATGCGCTCCAAGGAAGATGCGCACGACTACCGCTACTTCCCGGATCCGGACCTTCTGCCGCTGGAAGTGGAAGAAGCCTGGATCGAGGAAATCCGCTCGACCCTGCCGGAACTGCCGGACGAGAAGCGTGCGCGTTTCGAAGCAGACTATGGGCTGTCGCGCTACGATGCGGGTGTTCTGACGGCAGAAGCCGAAAAAGCTGCCTTCTTTGAGGAAGTCGCCAAGGGACGCGATGCAAAACTTGCGGCCAACTGGGTCACGCAGGAGTTGTTCGGTTATCTCAACAAGGAAGACCTGGAGCTGTCCGAAAGCCCGGTCTCAGCGGTTGATCTCGGCGGCCTGATCGAACTGATCTCCAATGACACGATCAGTGGTAAGATCGCCAAGGATGTCTTTGGACGGATGATCGCGGGCGAAGGCAAGCCGGCGGACATCGTCGAAAAGCATGGCCTGAAGCAGGTGACGGACACCGGCGCGATCGAAAAAGTCGTTGACGAAATCATTGCCGCCAATCCGGAGCAGGTTGCTCAGGTGAAGGAAAAGCCGAAGACCATGGGCTGGTTTGTCGGGCAGGTGATGAAGGCTTCGGGCGGCAAGGCCAACCCGAAAGCCGTCAACGATATTCTGAAAGCGAAACTCGGCCTCTAAGGCGTCAGAGTGCCGCCCGGATTTTCTCCGCGATTGGTTCCAGTTCCTCCGGTTTCGCCATGCCGCCTTCGGCATGGCGGCCGAGCGGCTTGTCTTCCCAGCGCGGTATGATGTGGAAATGCAGGTGGTAGACGGTCTGACCGGCCGGGGCACCATTGAACTGACTGACCATCAGACCGTCTGGCGTAAGGGCCTTCTCGACAGCGCGGGTGACTTTCTGCACCTTCAGCATGTATTGGCCGAGATAGTCTGACGGCATGTCGAGGAGGTTCCGGGCCTGAACCAGCTTCGGGATCACCAGCGTATGCCCTTCGCTTTGAGGGAAGACATCCATGAAGGCGAGGGCGACTTCGTCCTCATACACCTTGATGCTCGGCATTTCGCCTTTGATGATTTTCGCAAAAATGTTGTTCGGGTCGTAAGAGTCGTGAAGCGTCAATTTAGGGCCTTTCTAGAATTGTCATGTGTTTTTCGTCATCGCTTGTTCGGTGTTTCCAGATCAATGCCATTCCGGCGAGAATGATCAGAGGATCAAGGGAAATCAAAACCATTGCCCATGCCCGCCATCGTATGCGCTTGGGGACAACGTAGATAATGGGTTCCTGCAGCGCTTCTTCCACACGGACTGCCGCAGTGTCCTTCATGTTCCGCACATACTCCCGGGCAGCTTTCAGCTGTCTGGTCGGAATGCTGATCCTGATGCCACCCAGCGCAGGGATGTAAAAGGGATTGATGGATGTGTGGCCATAATTGTCTACCGTGGCGTTGAAGCCGCCATCGGTCAGCAGGGACGCAACGATCAGTGCTTCTTCCATCATCAAGTAGGTGCCGAATGTAGATCTGGGGCTCATTCGCCCTTCTTAAACGGCGTTCGCTCGTTCAGGTAGTCCAGATCGTGTTCAACAGCGGCGCGTTCGCGCTCCAGATAATCCGCCACGGCATCCCGCAAGCCAGGATGAGCGATCCAGTGGACTGAATAAGTCAGTACCGGGACGTAACCGCGCGCCAGTTTGTGGCCGCCCTGTGCACCCGCCTCGACAACTGCCAGCTTGTTGGCGATGGCATAATCAATTGCCTGATAGTAGCAGGTTTCGAAGTGCAGCATCGGGCGCGGATCGAGCGTGCCCCAGTACCGGCCGTACAGCGTGTCAGAGCCGATCAGGTTCAGCGCCCCGGCAATCGCTTCTCCGTCTTCCATCGCAAAGATGATGAGCATGTCGTTTGCCATGCGCTCCCGGAGGAGGGAGAAGGTCAGGCGGGTCAGGTATGGCGACCCCCATTTTCGGCTGCCGGTATCAAGGTAGAACTCAAAGAACCGGTCGAGATGCTCTTCCGTGATATCGTCGCCGCGAAGGTGGAGGAATTCGAGGCCAGCCTGGGCTTTCGCGCGTTCCTTGCGAAGGTTCTTACGTTTCGATGACGATAGAACCGACAGGAAATCGTCGAAGCTCTCATACCCGTCATTGAACCAGTGGAATTGCTGATCAGTCCGGCAAAGCATGCCGTTGAGCATCAGGGATTGAGAATCTTCTTCTTCGAGGAAGTTGATGTGCAGTGACGAGAGTTTGTTCTGCTCGGCGAAGCTGACCGCCGCGTTCAGCAGCAGGGCCTTGATCCGGGCTTCGTCCGGGCCGGGGGCCGTGAGGCGCCGGCGGCCGGTGACCGGCGTGAAGGGCACGGCGCTCAACAGTTTCGGATAGTAGGTCCCGCCTGCGCGTTCGAAGGCGTCGGCCCAGGAATGATCGAAGACGAACTCCCCGCGCGAATGGGTCTTGCCATAAAGCGGCATGGCGCCGCGCAGAACATCATTCGCATCGCGCACAAGAATGTGGCGCGGAATCCATCCGGTTTCGGGCGTGGCCGCGCCTGAGCTTTCCAGCGCCTCAAGAAACTCCCAGCTTAGAAACGGATCCCGGCGCATGCCCGGAGGATTTGCGACGGCATTCCACTCGTCAGGATCGACTTCTTCAAGCCCGGTGACGATGTCGATACGGAAGTTCGTTTCGTCCATGGCTTCCAATCTAGGTGTTCAGCCGCCGTGAGACCAGTTCCGGATCCATATGTTCGAAAATCACCGCAGCGTTCTGCGCCTTGCAGCGCTCAAGCTCGTCTTCGCTGCGCACCGTCCAGACAACGATGGGCAGATTGCTGCCCTGCGATTTGAGGGCTGCACGTTCGATGTCAGATGTATGGACTGCAAGGTAGTCGACCCTGTCCTGAACGGCTCGTTCGAGAACGCCGTCGAAAATGTCTTCACCTACTTTGGCCGCGGCTCCGATCAGCTGGCCACGCATCAGCCCCATAGGCAACGCGCGGACCGCCTTTTCGGAAAAGCTCATCGCCGCCGCGAAACCTTTCCAATGCGCCAGACGGTCACCGACCCGGCGGGCGAAGGCTTCGGGATCTGTTTTGCCGTCGATCTTGAGTTCGGTCAGCAGCGGAAGCTGATAGGGCCAGATGCGAAGAAGTTCGACAAACGCCGGAAGTCGTTCCGATGTGTCGGCAAGTGAAAGTCGGCTCAATTCCTTCGAATTCAGCTCTTCCGTCTTGCCGGAGCGTTTTGTCATCCGGTCGAGCGTATCGTCATGGAACACGACCGGTGTGCCGTCGCGTGCCGGCCGGACATCGAATTCGATGCCCAGACCGGCCATGCGCGCGCGCCGGAAGGCTTCAAGAGAGTTCTCCGGCGGGCCATTTGCCGACCAAAGACCGCGGTGCGCGTAGCGGAACTTGCGGGGATCGAACGGCGTGGCCATGGCTAGCCGGTAAACTCGATAATGGCATCGACTTCAACGGCGACACCAAGCGGAAGCACCGGGCAGGCGACTGCTGAACGGGCGTGCCGGCCGGCATCGCCGAAGACTTCGACCATCAGGTCGGAGCAGCCATTGATGACCTGCGGGATGTCTTTGAAATCTGGGTGGGCGTTCACGAATCCGCCGAGTTTCACAACCTGCTTCACGCGTGACAGATCTCCCAGGGCGGCCTTGCATTGGGAAATGAGATTGATTCCGCACTGCCTGGCGGCTTGCTGGCCAGCGGAGAGTTCCATGTTCTCACCCAGCCGGCCGATCATGCGGCCCTCCGCGCTTGCGCTGACCTGACCAGAGATGAACAGCAGGTTCCCGGTCATGACGTAGGGCACGTAAGTGGCCACCGGCTTCATCGGCTCGGGAAGCGCAATGCCGAGGGCGTCGAGGCGTTCTTCAGGGGTGCTCATGGAAATATCTCCAGTTTGGTTCAGCTGCCGCAGACTTGCCGCACACCGCTCGAGGCCGCAAGCGTCATGCGACTATTCCTCGGGTTTATGATCCATGCGGGCTGTCCGGCCGGTCATGACGGCGCCGGCGCCGAATTTTGCGCGAGCCGCATCCGATGCGCGCTCTGCGGCTGCGCGCCGGGCAATCCGAGGGTCGAGCAGGTCGGTTTCGTCCGCGCGATGAGCAGAGAGTTCAGAAAGTCCAATGCCGATCAGCCGGAATTTTCGGCGGCCGTCTGCCTCCCGGGCCAGGAGCGGTCGGGACGCACGAAAAATCGACTGCGCGATCTGAGTAGGCTCTGACAGGGACACACGCCGTGTGAGAGGTTTGAAGTTGGAGGTTTTGAGTTTGAGTGTGATGACGGCGCCAACGACCCCGATCTGTTTGGCGCGGTCAGACGTTTTCACGCAGAGTTTCCAGAGCTGGTCTTCCAGCGCAGCGGGATCTGCGATGTCGGTTCGGAAGGTCGTTTCCGTCGAGACCGATTTGCGCTCTTCATCTGTGCGGACGGGGCGATTGTCCTGTCCATGGGACACACGTTTCAGCCACATGCCGGTTTCGCCATACCGGCCAATAAGCGCCTTGAGGTCTGCGCGCTGAATGTCTCCCACCGTTTCAAATCCATCCCGTTCCAGCTTCGCGGCGAATTTCGGCCCCACACCGTGAAGAAAGCCAACCGGGCGGGGGGCCAACAGAGCTTCGGCCTCGTCCGGTGAGATGACAGCGAACCCTCTCGGCTTGTCCAGTTCGCTGGCGGTTTTGGCCAGGAACTTGTTGGACGAGAGACCGATCGACACCGTGATGTGAAGCTCTTCCTCGATTTCTGCGGCCAGCCGGGCAAGGGAGGCAGCTGGCGGTGCCTTGTGAACCGCCTCTGTGCCCGTCAGGTCCAGATAGGCCTCATCGATCGAGACGGGTTGCACCAGTGGGGTGAGCGCTTCCATTTTCTCCCGCACGACGGCCGCGGCTTCAGAATACTTGTGGCGGCTCGGCTTCACAACGGTGGCTTCCGGGCAAAGTTTCAGGGCCTGGAACATGGGCATCGCCGACCGGACGCCATAAAGCCGCGCGATATAGCAGCAAGTGAGCACCACGCCGCGTTCACCGCCACCGACGATGATGGGTTTGTCCTTCAGGTCCGGATTGTCTCTTTTTTCGATTGCCGCGAAGAATGCATCGCAATCGATGTGCGCGACGCCGAGATTTTGAAGCCCGGAATGACAAACAATGCGTCGGCTACTGCAGCTCGGGCAGGAATCACCGTCTAAGCGGTCAAAATGAAAACAGTCCCGGCACAACAGGCTCATAATCCCGTGTTCATGCCATGTTCCGGATCTGGCGGCAATCTGAAGAGACCCGTAAACACCCGTTAAGCTTTTGCCGTATAGCTGGTCTGGTACGGTAAGGTCCGCTCCGAATCGCTCGTAAACGTGGGGAAAAATGGCAGACGCGAAAACCAGAAAAGTGCTGGTTGTTGAGGACAATGAACTCAACATGCGCCTGTTTTGCGACCTGTTGGACGCTTATGGGTACGAAACCTATCAGTGCCGCGACGGCGCGAAAGCGGTTGAGATCGCTCGCAGGGAGCAGCCGGATCTGATCATCATGGACATCCAGCTGCCGGAAGTTTCGGGGCTGGATATCACGCGCTGGCTGAAGGATGACGAGAAAGTCGCCCACATCCCGGTGCTTGCAGTGACGGCTTTTGCCATGCGGGCCGATGAGCAGCGTGTGCGGGAAGCCGGCTGTGAGGGGTACCTCTCCAAGCCGATCCAGATCATGACCTTCATCAAGGCCGTGGAATCACTCATGCCGAAGGAAGCAGCATGAGCGCGCGGATCCTTGTCGTCGACGACATCGAGGCTAACCGGCGCCTTTTGCAGGCCAAGCTCGAAGCACAATACTATACGGTCATCCAGGCGGAGAACGGCCCTCAGGCGCTTGAAGTCGCCCGGAAGGAATTGCCGGATATCATTCTGCTCGATGTGATGATGCCTGGCATGGATGGCTACGAGGTCTGCCGCCGCCTCAAGGAAGATCCCGCGACCGCGTTCATTCCGGTCGTCATGGTGACCGCCCTCAGCGATACGGAAGACCGGGTCCGCGGCCTTGATGCTGGCGCCGAGGACTTCCTGACAAAGCCGGTCGATGATTTTGCGCTGATGTCCCGGGTGGGCGCATTGATGCGCTATAATGCGGTGGCTTCGGAACTGCGCCAGAGACAGGCCAATGGACTTGGTGGAGGACTTGATCTCGAATCCACGAAGGAAGAGTCCGACCAGCCTGCACGCATTTTTATTGTCGATGACAACCCCAGAGCCTCCGCGAGGCTCGCGGCGGTCCTGCGAGAAGCCGGCCATACGGTCGTGACTTTGGCTGAAGCGGGCACCATGGGGGATCTGTCCCGTCTTGGCGTGGATCTCATGATCCTGTCGCTTCCGAGCAAGTCCTTTGACGCGCTAAAACTCTGTGCGCACTTCAAGGTGACGGAAGCGACCCGCGCGGTATCCATCCTGCTGATCTGTGATCCTGAGGATCGCGAGCGCGCTGCCAAGGGACTCGAGATCGGTGCCAGCGATGTCATCCTCACGCCAGTCGACAAACAGGAACTTCTCGTGCGTGTCCGCACGCAGGCCCGCCGGGCGCGATATATCGAGATGCTCCGGCGCCGCGTGGATAAAGGACTGGAGCTGTCGGTGATCGACCAGCTGACCGGCCTCTACAATCGCCGATACATGATGAGTCAGCTGCACCAGTTCATGCAGCGCTCCGTCATGGGCGGGCGTCCAGTCTCTGTAATGATGGCGGACATCGATCACTTCAAGTCCGTCAACGATACGTACGGCCACGATGCCGGGGACGAGGTGCTGCAGGAGATCGCAACCCGCTTGCGCGAAAATGTACGGCCAATGGATATTGTCTGCCGTCCGGGCGGAGAAGAATTCCTGGTCATCATGCCGGAAACGCCGGGTGACCTGGCCTGTGCGGCGGCAGAACGAATCCGCCGGGCCGTTGCAATGGCGCCATTCATTGTCGGCAGGGCAGCGCTCAGGATTCAGATCACGGTCAGTGTGGGTGTGTCGACGATCACTGGCGAGCAGGACACCATCGCCGATCTCACGAAACGGGCGGATCAGGCGCTGTACCAGGCCAAGACGACCGGCCGTAACCGGGTCGAGAGCACAGCCGCCTGATTGACTTGAGTGCCAGCTGTCCCCACAGACGGCGATCAGCTCAGGGGAAAAGGCGTGTCTGACAGGTTTTCTGCGTTCCGGCATTCAGCCTACAGCCGCTATTTCTTTTCGCGGTTCTGCACGTCTCTGGGCACCCAGATTGTTTCGGTGGCGGTGGGCTGGCAGATCTACGATCTGACCCAGAATGCGGCATTGCTCGGCTGGATCGGACTGGTCCAATTCCTGCCCGCTTTGATCCTGGTGGTAGTAACCGGTGTGACCGCAGACCGGTTTGGACGCCGGAATGTCATGGGCCTCGCGGTGTTTGTCGAGATGGCGTGCGCCATCGCCATCCTCGGTCTCGCGCTGTCCGGCCATTTCGACCCGATATGGGTACTGGGCGCGCTGACGGTGTTTGGAGTCGCGCGGGCATTCTATTCGCCCGCATCGTCCAGCCTGGCGGTCAATCTTGTCCCCAAAGAGGATTTCGCGAACGCGGTGGGGTGGATCACGGCGTCCTGGCAATTGGCTTCGATTCTCGGGCCTGTGCTGGGTGGCCTGATCTATGGGCTCGGTGCGCCGATCGCTTACGGTACGGCGGTATGTCTTTTCCTGATTTCGGGCGTGACCATTCTCACCATACCGAAACCTGCCCAGAAAAGCTCCAGAGAGCCCACCACGCTCAAAACCCTGCTGGGTGGCTTCTCCTATGTCTGGAAAGAGAAAGTCGTTCTCGGTGCGATCTCGCTCGATCTGTTCGCTGTCCTGCTCGGCGGTGCCGTTGCTCTGCTTCCGATCTATGCGCGGGATATACTGGAGCTCGGCCCATCAGGGTTGGGCCTCTTGCGGGCGGCTCCCGGTGTTGGCGCCGTCGTCATGATCGGGATCATCACCGCCTTTCCAATCAAGGACCATGCGGGCATCATCCTGTTCGTCTGCGTGGCGCTTTTCGGCCTCGCGACCATGGTGTTCGGCGCATCTACACTGGCCTGGCTGTCGATCCTGGCTCTGGCGCTTATCGGCGCGTTCGACATGGTGTCGGTTTATATTCGCGAAATCCTGCTGCAGCTCTGGACGCCGGATGAAGTCCGCGGCCGGGTAAATGCAGTGAATTCAGTGTTCCTTGGCGCCTCGAATGAATTGGGAGAAGCCCGGGCAGGCTTCATGGCGCATTTCCTCGGTGCCGTCTTCACGGTTGTCGCCGGAGGAGCGGCGGCAATCGGTGTGGCGGCTGCGTGGTCGTTCTTGTTTCCTGCCATCCGCAAGGCGCGCTACCTGCACCGGGATGAGCTGTAATGAAAAAGCCCGCTCGGTGAGGAGCGGGCTTTTCAAAAGCTCAAAAGGATCAAGTGATTACTTGATTTTACCTTCTTTGAACTCGACGTGCTTCTTGACGATCGGATCGTACTTACGCTGGACCATCTTTTCGGTCATGTTGCGCGGGTTCTTCTTCGTCACATAGAAGAAGCCGGTGTCAGCCGTCGAGTTGAGGCGGATTTTGATGGTGGCGGGTTTTGCCATGGCGCGGGCTCGCTTGTGCTAGCGTCTGAAATCGGAAAGCGGCTTAATGGCGGGGTGCGCGGGCGAAGTCAAGCACCCGTTACCGTTCTACAGCCGCTCTGTACTATGGCCGGAGCGGGTCCAGCGCAGGAATGGCGTGCCTTCCTTGTAGTCCTTTGTTTTCAGCCGGGCATCAATCTCGTCCAGCATGAAGCGGGTGACGCTCGGCAAGTCGAGGTCATGGGCGTCTTTCAGCGTTACCCATTGCAGGTCTGACAGCTCTGCGCCGTCCACGGGCGGCCGTTCGTCGATCAGGGCCTCTTCGGCATCGGCCATGAAGAATCGGGCGTCGAAGCGGCGCGGACGGTAGGGGGGCGTGACGGCGCGGCCGATAAAGGTGAACGGTGAGAGGTGAGGCGCGGCGTCCAGCTCATGAAACCGGTCCCAGCCTTTCGGCGCAGACGCAGGCATTTCTGCCGGCCGGGCAACCAAAAGTCCTGTTTCTTCAAAGGTTTCCCGGATTGCCGTCAGCGCAAAAGCCCGCGGTTGGCGCCTTGCGCTGATCCGCAGTTTTGCCTCCACTTCGGGCCGCAATTCGCACCATGAGACGGCGCGGCCGTCGTCCGGGTCCACGCGGCCGCCGGGGAAGACATATTTGTCCGGCATGAAGACGTGACCGCCGGAGCGCTTGCCCATCAGGACGCGAGGTTGTGCGGCGTCGCGGCGGACCAGGATCAGCGTGGCAGCATCCTTCGGGCGCGGCGATTTCTGGTCTTTGATGATGACTTCGTCGTCGCTTTCCTTGTCGAAGGCGGACTTGATCATGACCATACCGGACTTAGCCTTGTCTTCAGATGACGCCGGCGTGCCTGGTTCGGTCTTTGCGGCGGATGAGGTGGCGCGGTTCATTTCCGGCTCTTCCTTTTGTGCTTGGGCAGCGTCTTCTTGTTGAATTTGGGCTTGCCGCGGCGGGGAGGTCCACCCCTGCCGCGAGGGGAACGTCCGCCAGCGTCCGCCGCCTTGCGCGCCTCAGCGCGGCCCTTGGGGGCAGGCTGGGGCTCCGACAGCATTTCCAGCAGGAGGCCGCCCTGCAGCGGCGTGACTTCCTTCAGGCGCACCCGCACGGTCTGGCCCATGGAATAGGTTTTGCCGCTGCCGCGCGCGTAGATTTCCATCGCCGCCTGGTCGAGCACCCAATAGTCGTCGGAAATGGATGAAATCGGTACGAACCCGTCCGCGCCAGACCCGGCAAGCGCCACAAACAGGCCGGAGCCGGTAACGCCCATGATGCGGCCTTCGAACTCCGCACCGACCCGATCCGCCAGGAAAATGGCGAGGTAGCGGTCCGTGGCTTCCCGCTCCGCTGCCATGGAGCGGCGTTCGGTCGTTGAGATGTGCTCGGCGATTTCTTCCAGCCGCACAGCATTCTGGTCGCTCAACCCGTCCGGCCCGAGTTTCAGCGCCCGGATCAGGGCGCGGTGGACGATCAGGTCTGCGTAACGGCGGATCGGCGAGGTAAAGTGCGCATACTTCGCCAGATTCAGGCCGAAATGGCCGAGGTTCTCTTCCGAATAAATCGCCTGCGCCTGAGAGCGCAGCACCATCTGGGTGACCATCTCGTCATAGACCCCACCGCGAATATCCTGGAGCAGCTTGTTGAAGCGCTGCGTCTGCGGGCGCTCACCGATGTGCCACTTGATGTCGATGGTCTGCAGGAAGTCGGCAAAGGCGGCGATCTTGGCGTCGCTCGGCACATCGTGGACGCGGTAGACCAGCGGGCTGTTCGCTTTCTCCAGCGACTCGGCGGCGGCCACGTTCGCCTGGATCATGAACTCCTCGATCAGACGGTGGGCATCCAGCCGCTCCTTGGCGACGATGCCCTGAACCTCGCCCTCCTCGTCAAAGACGATCCGGCGTTCCGGCAGGTCAAGGTCCAGCGGGCTGCGCTTGTCGCGCGCCTTCGTCAGGGCCGCATAGGCGCCCCAGAGCGGCTTCAGGACGCTGTCCAGCAACTCCTCCGCCTTGCCGCCCGGCTTGCCGTCAATCGCGGCCTGAGCCTCTTCATAGGAGAGCTTGGCGGCAGACTTCATCATCCCACGGATGAAGCGATGGCTGCGCTTGGTGCCGGATTTATCGAACACCATTTCCACGGCCATGCACCGGCGCAGCTCGTTTTCCCGGAGGGAACACTCATCCGCCGACAGTTCGAACGGAAGCATGGGCACAACGCGGTCGGGGAAATAGGTGGAGTTGCCGCGCTTCAGGGCTTCCTTGTCGAGCGGCGAACCTTCGGTGACATAAGCCGCCACATCCGCGATGGCGACGATCACGCGCCATCCATCGTCCAGCTGTTCTGCCCACACGGCGTCGTCATGATCCCGGGCGTCGTGGGGGTCGATGGTGATCAGTTGAACCGCCGTCAGGTCTTCGCGTTCCGCAGCGGCCGGTTTCGGGTCGCGCGCCTGTTCCAGCGCGTCCTCCGGAAACTCCGTTGGAATGTCGTGCGCGTGGATGGCCAGCAGGCTGGCCGAGCGTGGATCGGTTATGTGGCCGATGACTTCTGTGACGATACCAAAGGCCGGGCCGTATTGCCGTCGGCCGACGGGCTTCGGTTCGGCGATGACGAGATCGCCTTCCTCGGCGCCATTGCGGTCAGCTTCCTGAATGACGAATTCGCGCTTTTCCTTGCGGGAGGAGGGCACAACCTTCCCGCCGCGTTGGGTCTGGCTGTAGAGGCCGACCAGCTTGTCGGACAGGCGTTTCTCGAAAACGGTGATGGCGCGTGCGAGCCACTCGCCATCGCGCTCTGAGATCTTGCAGAGGGCACGGTCTCCCACGGCGGGGGCCTTGGCCTTCGGCTTTCCGGACGGGCCGGCATAGCGGATCTCCGGCCCGAACAGGCCATTGTCGCCAACGGATTTGCCGATCAGCTCGCCATCATCATCGAGATGCGTGAATTCAACAACGCCGGTGGGCGGTGGCCGGTCAGCTTGCGCCCAGGCGCGTTTGCCGGTGCGCTCCAGGGTGCCGTCGCCCTCCATTTCCTTCAGGATTTCACGCAAAATCGTGCGTTCCTTGCCCTTCAGCTTGAGGCCGCGGGCGATTTCCTGCTTGGTGGTGGCGCTTGGGTTCTCGCGAAGAAAGTCCAGAACAGTCTGGCGGTCAGGGAATGTCATGACCGCCATATAGGCCGAATCGCGCCGAATTGCGCGGGGGATTTGCGGTTGGCCGGTGTTTCCTAGTCAGCAAATTAACCAAATTCGCGCCAAATTTACAAAATCCTAACCAGGATAAGTCGAGAGTCGTTTCGAGTTCGGAACTATTAAATGCCAATCGATTTGCCACCACCCATTGTTGATGCTCATGCGCTCGTCCAGCAGCATGAGCAACGGGTATTTCGAACTTCGGCATTTCTTACGTACGCTCACGACGACGCTAGATATGTGGACGAAGTCAACTCCATTCTAAAAGTGCTTGATGTCCAGACTTTCATAGACAAGGAGATTCTGACTGTTGGCCGAATTGATGATCAGATCATCGCGTCACTCAAGCAGGTCGAATATCAAATCATCTTCTGTACAGAAGCTTCAAACAATTCAGAATACTGCAGAAAAGAAGTAGATTTTAGCGCGGGGCGCCGCGTGAAACAAATTCCAATCTTTGTTGATCCAATTGAAAAGATGGATTGGTTTCATTTTCACCTTAGCAAGCAGTATGCTGTCATTGTCAGCGGCATTGAAGACAGGGAGGCGGCAACGTTCGCCATCGCTAAGCAGTTAGCACGTCTAATGCAGCTAGATTTTGGACTCTATCAACCGCCAAAATGATGCTTACCTCCCGTCGCCAGGGGCATAGCGTCCGCTGGCTGAAGCGGAAATGTGGAGACTGTCTCTGTCTGGCGGTAGATCAGCCTTCGTCAGGCTTTGCAGCCTTCTTGGCCGGAGCCTTCTTCTTCGCGGGCGCCTTCTTCTTGGCAGCGGGTTTCTTGGCCGGGGCTTTCTTCTTGCCGCCCTTTGATGCCTTGGCGTTGATCAGTTCGATGGCCTGTTCCAGCGTCACGGCGTCCGGCGTCACATCCTTGGGCAGGGTGGCGTTGGTCTTGGCGTGTTTCACATAAGGACCATAGCGGCCCTCATAGACTTCGATCGGGCCGCCGTCTGGATGCTCGCCCAGCGTCTTCAGCGGTGTTGCGCCGCCGCGCTTGGAGCCGCGCGCTTTCTTGTCCTCGATCAGCGCCACGGCACGGTTGAGGCCGATATTGAAGACGTCGGCGGGGTCTTTCAGGTTCGCATAGGTCTTGAGATGCTGAACGTAAGGCCCGAAGCGGCCGAAGTTCGCATAGATCATCTCGCCATCTTCCGGGTGCTGACCGACTTCGCGAGGCAGGGACAGAAGTTCGACGGCGCGTTCCAGCGTCAGGGTCTGAGGCGTGTCGTTCTTGGTCAGCGAGGAGCGTTTCGGTTTCTCACCATTGGCCATTTCGACATAAGGCCCGAAACGCCCGCTCTTCAGCCAGACGGTTTCGCCCGTTTCCGGGTGCACGCCGAGTTCGTTGCCATCGGGATCGATAAAGCCGGCTTCTTCGCCATCGGACGAGAACTGGCGGGTATATTTGCAATCCGGATGACGCGAGCACCCGACAAAGGCGCCGAACCGGCCGACCTTGATGGACAGTTCGCCTTCCTTGCAGAGCGGGCAAAGCCGCGGCTGCTCGATGACGTTGCCGTCCGCATCATGATCCGGGAAGACGTGTGCCGCGAGGGCCTCGTTGAGGGCGTCCAGAACGTGGGTAACCCGTAGGTCCTTGGTCTGGCCGATATCTTCAGCGAACTGAGTCCAGAAGTCGCGCAGGAAGGCTTTCCAGTCGAGCTTGCCATCGGAAATGATGTCGAGCTTTTCTTCGAGACCGGCCGTGAAATCATATTCGACATAGCGCTGGAAGAAATTCTCCAGGAATGCCGTGACGAGCCGACCCTTGTCTTCCGGGACCAGGGATTTGTTCTCAATGCGCACATATCCGCGGTCTTCCAGCGTCGACAATGTCGACGCATAGGTCGATGGGCGGCCGATGCCGAGCTCTTCCAGGCGTTTGACCAGCGACGCTTCGGTATAGCGCGGCGGAGGCGTGGTGAAGTGCTGGGTTGAGTCGGCTTTCAGCAGGTCCGCATGCTGGCCTTCGGTCATCTTGGGCAGGCGGTTCTCGTCATCGTCCGAATCGTCGCCGGCATCATGGCCCTCTGTGTAGAGTTTGATGAAGCCGTCAAACACCAGGACCTGCCCGCTGGCACGGAGTTGGGCGCGCTGGTCTTTTGCCAGCAGGTCGATGGTGGTGCGTTCGAAGACGGCCGCTTCCATCTGGGAGGCGACAGCGCGCCGCCAGATCAGCGTGTAAAGTTTCCGCTGGTCATCGTCGCCGCTGTATTGTTCCGGACGCTGATTGAAGTCGGTCGGGCGGATGGCTTCGTGCGCTTCCTGAGCGTTCTTGGCCTTGGAGGAGTAGTAGCGGGTCTTTTCCGGCAGGTAGCGGGCGCCATAATTGGTCTGGATCATGGAGCGGGCAGCCACATAGGCTTCCTCTGCCATGTTGACGCCGTCGGTACGCATATAGGTGATGCGGCCCTCTTCGTAGAGCTTCTGCGCGGCCTGCATGGTGCGTTTGGCCGTGAAGCCCAGCTTGCGGGAGGCTTCCTGCTGCAGCGTGGAGGTGATGAAGGGCGGGGCCGGGTTTCGCTTGACCGGCTTTGCTTCGACCGAGCTGACCGAATAACCGCCCGAGCGAACCGCTTCGAGGGCTTTGTCGGCCTCGCCCTTGTCGCCAAGCGTGAACTTCTTGAGCGTCTTCCCGTCCAGTGCGTGGAGGCGCGCCTGGAAGTCTGTTCCGTCTGGCGCGCGCAGGTCTGCCGCCACAGTCCAGTATTCCTGCGGCTTGAACATCTCGATTTCGTTCTCGCGGTCGCAAACGATACGCAGGGCAACCGACTGCACACGGCCAGCAGAACGGGAGCCGGGCAGCTTGCGCCACAGCACAGGTGAGAGATTGAATCCGACGAGATAGTCCAGCGCCCGGCGGGCGAGGTAGGCATCGACCAGTTCGGCATCGATCTGGCGCGGATGCTCCATCGCGGTCGTGACGGCATTCTTGGTAATGGCGTTGAACACGACGCGCTCGACGGCAACGTCCTTCTTGAGGGCGCGGCGCTTCTTCAGCGCCTCGATCAGGTGCCAGGAAATGGCTTCCCCTTCACGATCCGGGTCGGTCGCGAGGATCAGCGTGTCAGCCTCTTTCAACGCATTGGCTATGTCCGAGATGCGTTTGGACGATTTCGAGTCGGCCTCCCAGACCATCTCGAAATCATTATCGGGGTCGACGGAGCCATTTTTCGAGGGAAGGTCCCGAATATGCCCGTACGAGGCCAGGACCTTATAGTCCTTGCCGAGGTATTTGTTGATCGTTTTGGCCTTCGCGGGCGACTCGACGACGACAAGTTTCATATAGGGTACCTCTCCAAGGGCGCGAGTGATGGCCGCGTCGGCGAGGCCATGTCAAGGCTGGATGCGTGTCAGCCGTCTTCCCGGTAGGCGATGTAGGCCAACGTGCAGAACAGCACAAAAAGCGGCGGGCTCCAGGCGGCAACTATAGGCGGCGCTGCACCTGTGGCTCCCAGGCTGGTCGAAAATTGCGTGAAGAAATAGAGCCCGACAGCGGCCAGAGTGCCGATTGCCAGCAACTGCGATGTGCCGCCCATGCGCTGCAACCGCAGGCAAACAACTGCGCCAATGAGGCCCATGGCGACGAACAGGGCGGGCGTGGCCAGGAGGGCATGCCAGCGCATGCGGTAGCGTGATGCGTCGAGGCCTGCGGACTGGGTCTGGTTGATGAAACGTGGCAGCCGCCAGAACCCGATCGTGTTGGGGGATGCGAATTTGTCGAACAGCGTCACGGCGTCCAGCGAAGAGGGGATGGCGAGGTTTGCTTTCCGCTCCGCGGGCTGGTTCGGAATGTTCTCGATCACGTTTTCGAGTTGCCAGAACCCGTCCCGCAGGGTGGCGCGCTGGGCATCGATGCGCCGGGCGAAGGCGAAGTCGCTTGTCGGCTGGCTACCGGAATAGAGGCGCTCTTCCTCGATCATCTTCACGTTCCGCAACACAACGCCGCCCTGGTCGACATGCTGGGCATGGATCACGATCTGGCTCGTATCGTCGCCCTGCCGCAGCCAGACGCCTGTGTCCGACACGGCCATGGCTGTCCGGCCCTTGTCCAGGATATTGGCGCGCGTGACTTCGAATGACTCGGTCAGTCTGGCTGAAATCGGGTTCAGAATGGTCGTGGTGGCGATGCCGACAGCCAGGCCAAGCACAATCACAGGCGCCAGGAACCGCCAGGCGGAGATCCCGCTTGCGCGGATGATGGAGAGTTCCGACCTCCGGTTCAGGCGGGTGAACGCCATCATGGAGGCCACCAGCAGCGCGAAGGGCAGGGTTTGTTCCATGATCTGAGGCAATTTCAGCAGCGAGAGCTTGAGTGCGCCGAGCAGGCCCAGGCTGACATCGCCGCCGACGGTCCGCAGCTGCTCCACCACGTCGATCATCAGGATCGCAATGAGCAGGATGCCCAGAACCAGCACCAGGCCAGACAGGCACTCGCGCAGGATATAAAACTGGATACGGGACCCAAACGGCATCAGGCGTTTGCCCCCCCGGCGCCGCGGAACAGGTCTATTTGCGGTCGTTCCACGCTTCCCAGGTGCCGTCCCCGGGAGAAATAAACATAACTGAGGCCGGACATGATGCTGATCGGCAGGATCCATTGCAGCACATTCATGGATGGATCATCCGCCGCAGCTGATTGAGCAGTCAATTGCACGATCAGGACCGTGATCGCCGCTGCAGAGGAGATCGCAATCCGTTTGGCGTACCCTTTCCGGCTGAAATCTCCGCCCAGCACGGCAACAATGGCTATGAGCGCCATGACGATGTTCAGCAGCGGTGTTGTCAGGCGCGTATTCGCTTCGGCCAGCAATGTGTCTGCGTCCTTCATCTCAAAGAAGTTGGTCCGGTCGATGAAGAAGAGCTCATGCAGGAATTTGTCCGATGCCTTCAGGGCGAGATCGGAATCCTCCTTCATGTATTCACTCAGGTCGAAGGGGTATTGAGCGAATTCAAGAATGGAGAGTTGCTGGTTTTCGTCCAGTTGCATGCTGATGGCATCGCGCAGCAGCAGGGTGGGGCGGCCATCCACGTTCACGAGCGCGGCACTACGGGCCAGGATGTCCGTCGGGTAGACCGGATCGGTCATGTCGGAGATGAGAACGCCGCGAAGCTCGCCGGCCACCTGTTCGCGGGCGTAAAAGGTCAGCCGGTCGCCATTGGTCGTGAACTGGCCGGGACGGATCAGGGCGGCGGCGAGATCGGCACGCGCCACGGCCACGGTTTCCCGCATCGCCCGCTGAGCCAGCGGCTGGACCCACAAGTTCACGCTCAGATGCGCGATGGCGCAGAGAACAGCCAGCCGCAAGATGGGCGAGGCGATCTGCCAACGGGTCATGCCGGCGGCCTGCGCAACGACAATCTCGCTGTCCTTGTGGATTCGGTTGAGAGACCAGACACCGGCCACGAACAGGGCCAGCGGTGTCAGAAGCGCAATGATCTGAGGTGACCCCAGCATCACGATATAGAAATAAGTCAGCGCCGATTGCCGGTTTTCGAGGATCAGATCGGTCCGCGAAAGGCCCTGCGCCAGAAGCGCCAGCAGGGCGAGGCCACCAACAATGATCGCGACCGCCCGGAGGACTTCATAGAACAGGTATGACTGGACTTTCGTCATCGTATGTCACGTGCCGGGAAATAAAGCAGAAACTGGCAGTTAACGGGCATATTTTCCCTGCCTAACGAGTTGCGCTGCGCGCGTCGATGCTTAGTTTCCGTCTCAAACGGAGATTCCACACATGAAAATCACCTTCACTGACGCCGCCAAGGCTGACGTATTTGCATTCATCGTCGATGAAGACGGCGGCCTGCCAGAGTCCGCAGCTTCTCTGGACAAATCAACGGGCGGCCTGCTGTCTGCCGCGATTGATGGCCGGTTCACCGGGAAAAAGGACCAGCAGGCTGTTATCGTGTTGCCGAAAGGCGCCGAAGCGCGCCGCGCGATCCTGATCGGCGGCGGCAAGCCCAAGAAGCGGGATGCCCGCGTCCTGGAGGGCCTTGGTGCGAATCTGGTCAAGGCGTTCAACATGAGCGGCTTCAAATCCATGGCGATCCATGCCGGATCGGCAGAGGACGCGGCCCGGATGGGCCTTGGCGCAAAGCTCGCCGCCTATCGGTTCGACGATTATTTCACAAAGCTGAAGCCAGACCAAAAGCCGAGCCTCACCGCCATTTCGTTCGTGGTGGACGATACGAAAGCTGCCAAGGCCGCCTTTGCGCCGCTGAACGCGGCGGCTGAAGGGACGATGCTGGCGCGCGACCTGGTCAACATGCCGCCGAACGATCTCTATCCCGAAAGCTTCGCCGCCAAGATCAAGGAACTGTCCGAGATCGGCGTTGAAGTCGAAATTCTCGGCGAGAAGCAACTGGCCAAGCTCGGCATGAACTCCATGCTTGGCGTGGGGCAGGGCTCCGTCAAGGAAAGCCAGCTCGGCATCATGCGTTGGAATGGCGGCAAGGACGGCGAGGATCCGGTGATCCTGGTCGGCAAGGGCGTTTGCTTTGATACGGGCGGCATCTCGCTGAAGCCGGGCCCGGGCATGGAAGACATGCGCGGTGACATGGGCGGTGCCGCCGCAGTGACCGGCACAATCAAGGCGCTGGCCGAGCGCAAGGCGAAGGTCAATGCCGTGGGCCTCATCGGCCTCGTCGAGAACATGCCGGACGGCAACGCGATCCGCCCGGGTGACATTCTGAAATCCGCTTCCGGCCAGACCATCGAAGTCCAGAACACGGATGCCGAAGGCCGCCTCGTTCTTTGCGATGTGCTCTGGTACGCGCAGGAAAAGTTCAAGCCGAAAGCGATCGTCGATCTCGCGACGCTGACCGGCGCCATTGTTGTCTCGCTCGGCCATCACCATGCGGGTCTGTTCACGAACAGCGACGACCTGTCCGATGAACTGACCAAGGCCGGCCTGACAGAGGGGGAGCGCGTCTGGCGCCTTCCGATGGGTCCGGAATATGACTCACTGCTGAAGTCGAAATTCGCTGACATGCGCAATATCGGCGGCCGTGCGGCGGGGTCGATCATCGCGGCGCAGTTCCTGAAGCGCTTTGTGAAGGATGGCGTGAAATGGGCGCACATCGACATCGCAGGCGCGGCCTGGGTCGAGGGTGAAAAAGCGGCGTTCGATGTCAGCTGGGCGTCCGGCTTCGGTCCGCGCCTGCTGGATCGCTGGATTGCCGACAATTACGAGGCATAGGGTTTGAGCGAGGCGCCGAAGCCTGAATGGTGGTTTTACCACCTCTCCCGCACCACGCTGGAGCAGGCGGCGGCGCCCCTCATGTCCAAATGTCTTGAAGTGGGCTGGCGCGTCCTTGCCGTTAGCCCCCACGCAGACCGGCGGGCCGCGCTCGATGCGGTTCTCTGGACCTATGACGATCAGTCTTTCCTGCCGCACGGCCAGGCTGAGGCACCAGGCCTTGATGCGTCACGCCAGCCGGTGCTGATCTCCGCGAAGGCAGACAATGTAAATGGCGCGGCGGCCCTGTTCCTGATGGACGGTGTGAAGGCGCCGGTCGATGCGCCTTATACCCGCTGCATGATGATGTTCGACGATGGCGACATGGACGCCCGCGGCGCCGCGCGCGAAGCTTTCAAGGCGGCGAAAGATGCCGGCCTCGTCACGCGCTATTTCCAGCAGACCGGCAGCGGCGGCTGGAAGGAAGCGGGCGTCTAGGCCTTCTTCACGAACTCGGATTTGAGACCCATCTGGCCGATGCCGTCGATCTTGCAGTCGATGTCGTGGTCGCCATCGACGAGGCGGATGTTCTTCACCTTGGTGCCGCGTTTCACGACCTGGGAGCTGCCCTTGATCTTGAGGTCCTTGATCACCGTGACGGTGTCGCCGTCCGCCAGTGGATTCCCGTTGGAATCCTTCACGACTTTCTCGTCAGAGTCTGCCGCCGAATCCGCTGACCATTCGTGTCCGCACTCGGGACAGATCAGTAGCGGTCCGTCTTCATACGTGAATTCAGACTGGCATTTCGGGCAGGGTGGCAGGGCACTCATGGAGGGGACTTTCGGATTGATAGACTGGCTCGGCCCTACGCCCTGATGAAAGTGTGTGCAAGCGCGGCGCTCTGTCCTTGCCCCTGCGGGCGGGCGCCGCTATAGGCCCGCCAACATTCCAATTTCCGCACAACAGGAACCCTCCCATGGCTGTCCAGCGCACTTTTTCCATCATCAAGCCCGACGCGACCGAGCGTAACCTGACCGGCGCCGTCAACGCCGTTATCGAAAAGGCTGGCCTGCGCATCATCGGCCAGCGCCGCATCAAGATGACCCAGGAACAGGCCGAACGCTTTTACGCCGTCCACTCCGAGCGTCCGTTCTTTGGCGAGCTGGTCGAATTCATGACCTCCGGTCCGGTGGTCGTTCAGGTTCTGGAAGGTGAAAACGCCGTCGCGAAATACCGCGAAGTGATGGGCGCTACGAACCCGGCTGATGCCGCGGACGGCACGATCCGGAAACTCTACGCAAAGTCGATCGGCGAGAACTCGGTTCATGGCTCCGACTCGGAAGAGAACGCCGCGATCGAAATCGCGCAATTCTTCTCCGAAGCCGACATCGCCGGCTAAGGCTGGCAGCAGCCTTTCGGGGCAACGAAAATTCAGAGAGGGCCCGGCCGCAAGGTTGGGCCCTTTTTCTTGGGTCTACGCGCTTTAAATAGACGCGTCCTTTGGATCTTGCTTGAGAAATGACCTCGTGACACAGACCGGCTGGAAGCCAATCTTTCGATAAAGTGCTTTGGGTGGCTCTGTCGCCAAACTGCCGATGAGAATGTCTTCACAGGCGTTTTGCCGGAGATGTTCAACACACGCGGATATTAAAGCTGTCGCAACCCCCTGCCGTCTGAAGGAGGGCAGCGTGAACAGGTCTTCGACCATTCCCATACCATTTGGGGCTGTGGTGGCTGAGCCATAGGCGCAAAGCTCTTCATCAAGAGAGGCCAGGAAGAATTGGCAGGGGCCTGCCTTTCCACGGTAACCGTCAACGATTCCACGCGTGACCTGAGCGTCAAGGATATGCCCCTGTGTTCGCGCGCCCTCGGAATGATCTGCACAAACAAGCTCATATAGCAGGCGCCAGTCGCGATCAGTCGAAACCGGCTGGATCCTAAACCCCGGTGGTCGACTTGCCGCTAATTCACCTTGAAGCACCATCTGGATGACGGGCGTTCGCTCCTGATAATCGTCCAGCAAAAGACGGGCGATAACAGCTGGTGACGTGAAGGGTGTTGTAGAAATGTAAGAATAGCCCACCAGGTTCGCTTTGGCTGATGCAAAGGCTATTGTCTTGTCGATCTCGGCGCCTGTCCGGGCTGTGATATCAAAAATGCGATTACGATCCCAAACGTCGGGGCGCTCCGTATCCTGCAGTGACGAGCAGAAGCTGTCTTCGACGACATCCATGCCGATGGCAGCGTGAAAATAATAGGTTTCACAGGCGTGCTTGGCGAGGTCACGGGTGGCCGTCATTTGATCCCCCAATCTGCATTGAGTTTTGGCGAGCAAAGACCACTCAATCACAACACTTGGAAATGATCCCGCACCCCGAAAATACGAGGATCAGGTTGAAGTGGTCTTCGCGTCAAGCGCGAATACGCTTCCGCCCTGTGAGCTCTCAAGCCGTCTGGTTACGAGTTGGATGCCTGTAGCGTTGCACAAGCTTTTGCCAGCGCTTCGGGATAGAGCTTGTGCTCGACCGGCAAGAGCCGGGCGGCGAGGCTGTCGGCTGTGTCGCCGGGGAGGATGGGCAGCCTCGCCTGCTGGATGATCTCGCCATCATCCACGCCGGGGCTGACCCAGTGGACGGTGGCGCCGGCCTCGGTATCACCCGCATCAAGGGCGCGCTGGTGGGTGTGGAGGCCTTTGTACTTCGGCAGGAGCGATGGGTGGATGTTGACCATCCGGCCTTGCCACTTGCCTACGAACCACGGCGTCAACACGCGCATGAAGCCCGCAAGGGCAATGATCTCCGTCCCAGCCTTTTCAAGTTCCGTATCGAGGGCGCGCTCAAACGCTTCACGGTCCTTGCCATAGATCTTGTGATCGACGGATGCTGTTGCAATTCCTGCAGAAGCCGCCGTTTCAAGCCCCTTCGCATCCGGCCGGTTGGAGGCCACCAGAACGGGCTGGGCAGGGTAAGCCGGATCCTCTGCGGCGCGCAGCAGCGCCTCCATATTGGAGCCTCGCCCGGAAATCAGAATGGCGAGTTTCAGGCGTTTCATGCGGACGCAAGGCGCCCCAGAATGACCGGAGCTTCCCCTGCTGTCTGAAGCGCTGCGCAAACCGTGTCGGCGTCCTCAGGCGCCACGGCGAAGACCATACCGACCCCCATATTGAAGGTCCGGTGCATCTCGTCTTCTGTAACGTTCCCTGCAGATTGCAGCCACTCGAACACTGGCGGGGGCGTCCAGGCTTTCCGCTCGATCACCGGCGCCAGATGGTCCGGACACATGCGCGGCGTGTTCTCGGTCAGCCCGCCGCCGGTAATGTGGGCGAGGCCTTTGACCAGGCCCTTCCGGATCAGCGGCAAAGCAGCCTCGGCATACAGCCGGGTCGGCGTCAGCAGTGCTTCGCCAAGCGTCGTGTTGGAGAAGGGCGAAGCGCTGTCATAGGACAGGCCTTCACGCTCCACGATCCGGCGGATCAGGGAATAACCATTCGAATGCGGCCCGGATGACGCGATGCCAATAAGCAGATCACCCGCTGTCATCGTATCCATGCGTGGCAGAAGCTTGTCCCGGTCGACAGCGCCAACTACGAATCCGGCCAGATCGTAGTGGCCAGGCGGATACATGCCGGGCATCTCTGCCGTCTCACCACCGACCAGGGCACAGCCAGATAGGCGGCAGCCTTCGGCAATGCCGGAGACAACCGCTTCCGCGATGCCTTCCTCAAGCTTGCCTGTGGCAAAATAATCAAGGAAAAACAGGGGTTCTGCGCCCTGCGCCAGCACGTCATTGGCGCACATGGCGACCAGGTCGATGCCGACGGTGTTGTGGATGCCGGTCTCAAAAGCCAGCATCAGCTTTGTGCCAACGCCGTCTGTGCCCGAAACGAGGACCGGGTCGGAATAGCCGGCGGCCTTGAGATCAAACAGGGCGCCGAAGCCGCCCAGCCCGCCCATCACACCGGCACGGCGTGTGGCTTTGGCCAGTGGGCCGATGGCATCGACAAGCCGCTCGCCTGCCTCAATATCGACACCAGCATCGCGGTAAGAAAGGGAAGTCTTGGAAGGGTCGCTCATGATGACTCGCGCGTTAGCATGGGGAATTCGACTCTGCCAGTGCCGTGCGCGGTTCCAGCCCCGCACCGGACTTGCTACAAGGTCGCCAACCGAGGAGGTCTCAGACCATGATTCGTATGCTTCTTGCTTCCATGCTCGCAGCCTTGTTTGCGATTTCCAGTGCTGCAGCTGACACGCAGGATGTCTATACAATCCCGAACCTCGAGGTGGACGAGACCGCACCGACGCTGATCCAGGCACGGGAGCAGGCCATGGCTTCGGCCCGGCTCGCCGGAGCCCGGAAGCTCATCGACAAAATAACCTTGTACGAAGACCGCATCGCCGCAGGAGGAATTCCAATTGATGGCGAACTGGCGAACAGGCTTTCGGCGGCTGTAGATGTTCAGGAAGAAACGGCCGGTGCTGGCCGCTACAAAGGTATCCTGCGGGTCGTCTACAATCCCCGTATGGTGCGGGCGCATCTGGATGGGCTGAAAGTGCCTTATGTCGATACGCAAGCGCCGCTCAGCCTGATGGTTCCGCTGGCAGCCTCCGCTGACCTTGAAGAGGCCTGGCATGAAGCAATGGGGCCGGCTGATCCTGGCGCGCTGGCGCCTTATGTCACGTCAAACCTGACGGGCTATACCAGCTATAGCGATTGGTATGCGCTCTCACCGGAAGCGGGCAGCCTGCGGGCACGGCGCGCCATACTGGCCGAACTGATTGGCCGTGAAGGCACATGGCGTGTCAGCGTTTCCATCGTCACAACTGCGGGAACCGAGGTGGTCGGCACGACTGCACCTGCATCGACACTTGAAGATGCAGTGGCCGCGACTGTCGGTCTGCTCGAAGAGAACTGGAAGCGTGCGTCCATCATCCGGGGCGGGGACCGGACTCAGGCGAAGGCGACGGTTCGCTATACCTCTCTTGCGGAATGGAACACTCTGCGTGGCGCTTTGGCCCGCTCGCCGCTGGTCTCTGATTTCAGGACGACAGCGGTCGCGCGCGATGGTGCTGTGGTGACGTTTGCCTATTTGGGAGACCCGCAGCGTCTGCAGAATGACCTGTTGCAACGGGGTGTGGCGCTTGGAGATGAGCCGCGCGCGGGCTGGGTGCTCCGTTCGGCAGTTTCAGCTGCAGGAGTTCCGTGAACAAGCGGCCAGCCCTACCAACCGGACAACCAGACCAGATGAGCTTCGCCTTTCCGGCGAAGCCGCTGAGGTTTGATGCTCTGGTCGTGACCCCTGCCAATCAGGCGGCCGTCAGTATCATTCGCCAGCCGGCGAATTGGCCAATGCCGGTATTTTGCGTGACGGGCCCGCGGTATTCCGGTCTGACAACGCTACTTCGCGCATGGTGCGAAGAAACCGGCGGCACCTATTTTACCTCAAACGATTTTTCCAGGCGCAAGGCGTCCCAATTGGGTGACCTCGCCGGAACGTTCGTTGCTGTGGATAATGCAGACACGGTTGCAGCGAATGAAAAGCTGCTGACTTTCATCAATCAGGTTACCAAGGAAGGTGGCCGGTTGCTTCTTGCTTCGTCCAGCAGCCCGTCCCAATGGCGAGTGAGTTCGGCAGATCTGAAGTCACGTCTGAACTCCATGCCAATTGTGGAGGTCTTGCCGCCCGATGAAGCGATGCTGATCGGTCGGCTCGAAGCCGCCGCCGGCCGCCACTACCTGAAGCTTGAACCTGAAGTGATCGCCTATCTGGCCCCACGTCTTGATCTCACTTACGAAGCCATTGAGACGTTTGCGGAAAAGCTAAGTCACGGTGTCACAACGACAGGACGCGCGCCTT
Organism: Hyphomonas adhaerens MHS-3; assembly: GCF_000685235.1. Taxonomy (NCBI): domain Bacteria; kingdom Pseudomonadati; phylum Pseudomonadota; class Alphaproteobacteria; order Hyphomonadales; family Hyphomonadaceae; genus Hyphomonas; species Hyphomonas adhaerens. The sequence continues at coordinate 322,895 of NZ_ARYH01000002.1, read as the reverse complement.
CTGTTCCTCTGGCAAAAGAGGTATTGGAGGCGATGGGGCTGGCGGCGCCAGACGAACCGTCATCGAGCTGATACGACCGGGGCCGACAAAGGGGAATTCCATGGCTGAACGGGTGGCCAAGACGGCGAAGCAACTGATGGCATCCCCCGACAGGTTTCTGAATCGGGAGCTTTCGTGGCTGGAGTTCAATCGGCGCGTTCTGGAAGAGGCGGCGAATCCGAACCATCCCTTGCTGGAACGGCTGCGCTTTCTGTCGATCTCGGCGAGCAATCTCGATGAATTTGAAATGGTCCGCTATGCCGGTCTCAGGGAACAGGTGCGCGCAGGGGTCACCCGGCCAAGTCAGGAGGGGCTGACGCCGACGATACAGGTCGAGCAGATAGAAGAACTGTCTCTCAAGCTGATCGCCGAACAACTGACCCGCTGGCGGCAGTTGAAGGACGAACTCGAAACCGAGAAAATCCATGTGCTGTCAGCTGGAGATCTGAGCAAGAAAGACCTGTCCGATCTGGATGAGTTTTTCCGCAGCCATATTTTTCCAGTGCTGACACCGCTGGCGGTTGACCCGGCCCACCCATTTCCATTCATCCCGAACCTCGGCTTCTCCATCGCGCTGGATCTTGTGTCGAAGCATGGCGATGAAGGGCATATCGGCATTGTGCCACTGCCCGCTTTCGTGCGCCGTTTCATCAGACTACCAAGCAAACAAAGAGGTGTGCTGCGCTTTATCCCTCTTGAAGATGTGATCGGTCTGTTCATCAGTGACCTTTTCCCTGGCTACAAGGAACAGAGCCGTTGCCTTTTCCGGATCGTGCGCGACAGCGATATTGAAATCGAGGAAGAAGCCGAAGACCTCATCCGCGAATTTGAAGTGCTTCTGAAGCAACGCCGGCGTGGACGGATCGTCCGGTTGCGTATGCAGTCCAGCGCTCCGCAGCACCTGCGCGAATTTATTACGCGGGAAATCGGCGCCGAGAATGCAGACGTCGTCCTGTATGACGGCATACTGGGAATGGCACAGCTATCGGAGTTGATCGTCGACGACAGACCGGACCTCAAATTCCCACCCTATGAGCCACGCTATCCCGAGCGGATTCGTGAAATGGGTGGGGATTGTTTTGCGGCTGTGAGGATGAAGGACATTCTGGTCCACCATCCGTTTGAAACGTTCGATGTTGTCGTCGAATTTATCCGGCAGGCCGCCGCTGACCCGCAGGTTGTTGCGATCAAGCAAACTCTGTATCGGACAACAAACAATTCACCCATCGTCGCTGCACTTGTTGAGGCGGCTGAAAATGGCAAGAACGTCACAGCGTTGGTCGAAATCAAGGCGCGGTTTGACGAAGAAGCGAACCTGAGGCTCGCACGAGACCTGGAGCGGGCTGGCGTACAGGTCGTATACGGATTTATTGAGTACAAGACCCATGCGAAGGTGTCGCTGGTGGTTCGCCGGGAAGGCAACGAGCTGCGGACATATACGCACTTCGGAACGGGCAACTATCACCCCGTGAATGCAAAGATCTATACCGATCTATCATTGTTCACGGCAGACCCCGCCCTCGGGCGCGATGCAAACCGGCTTTTCAACTTCGTAACGGCGTACCGGGAGCCGCCTGAGGTCGGGCCGGAACTCGAAAAGATTTCGATGTCGCCGCTTAACCTGAAAACGGACCTCATCAAACTGATTGAAGCTGAGGCAAGCGCAGCCAGGAAGGGGAAGCCGAGCGGTATCTGGGCGAAAATGAATTCATTGGTCGACGGTGATGTGATTGATGCGCTTTACAAGGCAAGTCAGGCGGGTGTGCCGATCAACCTTGTGGTGCGTGGTATTTGCTGTCTCAGGCCCGGTGTCGCCGGCATATCAGAGAACATCAGTGTAAAAAGTATTGTAGGCCGCTTCCTGGAACATTCGCGTATACTTTGCTGTGCGAACGGTGAGGCATTGCCATCGCCAAAAGCAAAGGTGTTCATCTCATCGGCCGACTGGATGCCCCGCAATCTGGACCGGCGCGTCGAGGCACTCGTGCCTGTGGAGAATCCAACCGTTCACCGTCAGGTGATGAACCAGATCATGGTCGCGAACCTGAACGATGAATTGCAGAGCTGGCTCATGCATGAAGATGGCTCGTACGAGCGAGCGAAGCCGGATTCGGAAGGCAAGGGATTTTCAGCCCACCACTACTTTATGGACAATCCCAGCCTGTCGGGCAGAGGCAGCGCGCTGGAAGTGAGCTTGCCGCCGCGATTGCAGCCGAAAGGGAGTAAGGGGTAATGCCTTTCCCGAATTCACATCGGGCCGCGATCATCGATATTGGGTCTAACTCGGTGCGCCTTGTTATATTCGATCTTCTGGGTGCGTCGATCCTTCCAACCTTCAATGAGAAGGTAATGGCCGGACTCGGCGTCGGGCTTTCGAAAACGGGTAAACTGTCAGGACCGGGACAGGATTCGGCATTGTCCGCGCTGGCGCGGTACCGGGCTATCCTGAAGGCGTTGAACCTCAGAAATTTCATGGCGGTGGCCACCGCTGCGGTCAGAGCGGCCGAGGATGGGCCGGACTTCATCCGTAAGGCAAACAGGGTTCTCGGCCGTCCGGTCTCGGTTCTTTCTGGCGAAGATGAAGCTCGTTTGTCTGCGCTGGGTGTCCAGGCCAGCTTCCACGAGCCGCTTGGAGTCATCGGAGACCTGGGCGGCTCCAGTCTTGAGTTCAAGCAGGTCGGAAAGGGCAAAGAGAAGGGCGAGAGCCTCATGCTCGGCCCTCTGTCGCTGATGGAGGTCGGAAATGACGTGAAGGACCTTCGCAAAGCCATACGTTCCGAACTCAAGAAATCCGATGTGCTCTCCGGCGCAAAGGGCCGGTTCTTCGCCGTGGGCGGTGCATGGCGCACATTTGCCAAGGTGAACATGGAGATGGAGAACTACGCCTTGCAGGTCTTGCATGGCTATCAGATGAATCCGGGGCAGATCGCCCGCACAGCGAAGCTATGTATCGATTCACTGACCAATACCGCCTCACGTTCCAAGCTGGAATCGATCGACAAGCGCCGGGCAAAACATATGCCGATTGCGGCAATCGTTCTTGAAGAGCTGCTATCCATCAGCAAACTCGACGGTGTTTCCATATCGTCGGCCGGCCTGCGTGAGGGTGTGCTGACGGATATGACCGGTGCGGCCGTCTCAGATCCGCTCCTCGATGGTGTCATCGCATTTGTCCGGCTTGATCATAACCAGATTGCTTTCGGGCAAGCGCTTCATGAATTCATCGCGCCAGCCTTCGCACCGGAAGCAGACCTCTTTGGATCTCCCGCTGCCGATGTCCGGATTGAGCGGGCCGCTTGCATGATGTCGGACAGCGCCGGACGCTTCCATCCCGATCACAGGGCGCAGATGGCGTACGATCAGGCGCTGCGAGCCCCCTATGCAGGCGTCACCCACGCGGAGCGGGCGATGATCGCCTATGCCGTAGGATGCAGATACCAGAAAGATTTCAAGCGGCCTGGCGACTATGTTGGCCTTACTTCGGAGCCGCAAGCTGAACGCGCCAAGCAATTGGGCAGCGCCATGCGGCTTGGTGCGATCTTTTCAGGCCGGTCTGGACCGATATTACGCCGGGCTAAACTGTCTCGGGATGGCGAAAAATTGTGCCTCAGCGTGCGCAAAGCCGACGAGGCCATGATTTCTGAAACCGTGTCACGGCGTCTCGCGCAAACGGCCAATGCCCTGCGCCTTCAACCGGATATTCGCATCGACTAAGATCAGACGTCGAACAGACGAACCTGTCCGCCTTCGAACGAGACCGCAAGTTTGCCCGAGAGCAGAGCCTGCGCCTTGCTTCCGAACATCTCGTATCGCCAGCCATTCATGGCCGCAATATCGTCTGATGTTTCACCGCGCGCGATCCGGTCGATATCAGCAGCGTTTGCAATCAGCCGGGGGACAACGTCGTTTTCTTCGGAAACATGCTTGAGCAGGACTTTCAGAAGCTCTGGCGCGCCTGCCGGAATTTGAGCGTTCTGGCGGCGAGGCTCCAGTTCGGGGGCGTATTCGGCAGGGTTGTCGAGCGCGGCCTGCACAGCATCCATCAGGCCTTGTCCGTGTTTTGACCGGATAAAACCGTTCGGCACCGCGCGAAGCTGGTTGTAGTCGTTCTCGCTTCGCGGCTTCTGGCTGGCAATTTCCTGGATGGCGTCATCCTTCAGGATCCTGCGGCGTGGTTTGTCGAGTAGCTGTGCCAGTTGCTCACGCCAGGCTGCCACCGCGACAATCAGGGCTGCATAGTCTTTCTTCTGGGTCCGCAGTTTCAGGCGTTGCCAGGCCTTGTCCGGGTCGGTGTCATATTTGGCCGGATCTTCAAGGTCCGCCATTTCCTCCTGAACCCAGGGAAGGCGGCCACTGGATTCCAGCTTTTCCCGCATGATCAGATACGCGTCGCGCAGGTGGGTGACATCGCCGAGCGCATAAACGAGTTGTTTCTGGGACAGGGGACGGCGCATCCAGTCTGTAAATTGGCTGGATTTGTCGATCTGGCGTCTCAGGACCCGCTGGACCAGATTGTCATAGGAGATCGAGTCTCCGTAGCCGAGAGCCATGGCAGCGATCTGGGTATCAAAGATCGGACCAGGGGGATGGCCGATCAGCCGGTTGAATATTTCAATGTCCTGACGGGCCGCATGAAAAACCTTTACGCGATTGTCTGCGGCGATGAGATTCAGGAATGGACCGATGTCCAGATCCTCGGCCAGGGGGTCGATCAGGCCTTCGACGTCGGGTGAGGAGGCCTGGACCAGGCAGAGTTCCGGCCAATAAGTTGTCTCCCGATGAAACTCGGTGTCGACGCAGATAAAATCGCTTTCGGCCAGTTTTCCGCAGAAATCTTCAAGGGCCGACTGCTCAGTAATGGGAGTCAGGGTGTTGTCAGTCATCGCGGGCTTGCGTATCGCATCGCCAGAACAAATGCGAGAGGTGATTGCCTCCCGTTTACATTTACTGGACCGACCTTTCCGGAGACTGATCCGATGCATGCCTATCGCACCCATACCTGCGGGGAGCTTCGCAAGACCCATGTGGGAGAAACCGTCAAGCTGTCAGGCTGGCTGCATCGCCGCCGTGAGCACGCTGGGGCCCTGTTTATCGACCTGCGTGATCATTATGGCCTGACGCAGGTCGTCGTCTATCCGAACGCGTCTTTCTACGAAGAAGCAAAGCGCGCCACGGCGGAAAGTGTCCTGACCGTGACAGGTAAGCTCATCGCTCGCGATGCAGAAGCAGTGAATCCTGAGCTGCCAACCGGTGAGGTTGAGCTGCCGGCGGAAACGCTCATTGTCGAAAGCGCTGCCGAAAAATTGCCGCTGCCGGTTTTCGCGGAGCCGGACTATCCCGAAGACATCCGCCTGAAGCACCGTTATCTCGATCTGCGCCGAGAGACGCTCCACAAGAACATGACGCTGCGCAGCGACGTAATCACCAGCTTGCGCCGCCGGATGGTCGATCAGGGCTTCACTGAATACCAGACCCCAATTCTGACCGCGTCGAGCCCGGAAGGTGCACGGGACTTCCTCGTGCCCTCGCGCCTGCATCCTGGTGAATTCTATGCGCTGCCGCAGGCGCCACAGCAGTTCAAGCAGTTGCTCATGGTGTCGGGCTTCGACCGGTATTTCCAGATTGCGCCTTGCTTCCGCGACGAGGATGCCCGGGCGGATCGTTCGCCGGGCGAATTCTACCAGCTCGATATCGAAATGAGCTTCGTGACCCAGGAAGACGTGTTCAACGCGATCGAGCCAGTCATGCGCGGTGTGTTCGAGGAATTTGCCGACTGGGACGACAAAGGCCGAACCGTGCCGTCAGAGCCATTCCCGCATATTCCATATGCCGAAGCGATGGCCAAATACGGTTCCGACAAACCAGACCTGCGCAACCCGCTGGAACTGTCGGACGTGACCGAGTTCTTCAAGGATGAAGAGAAGACCGGTTTCGGCATTTTTGCCAAAATTATCAAAGGCGGCGGAAAGGTCGTTGCTATCCCGGCGCCCAAAGCGGCTGCCGAGAAGTCCCGCAAATTCTTCGATGAGATGGATAAATGGGCCAAGAAAGAGATGCAGGCGCCGGGGCTGGGCTATGCTCGTCTGAAAGAGGCCGACGGTGGCGGCGTTGATAGTCAGGACCCTGCGCTGAAGAATTTCGATCCGGACCATCTCGCAGCCCTGCTGCAGCATCTGGGTCTGGGCGCTGGTGACGGCGTGTTCTTCTCTGCAGGCAAGAAAAACGATGCGTACAAGCTGGCTGGCGCCGCGCGCAACAAGATCGGCGAAACGCTGGAACTGATCGAGCAGGGGGTTTTCCGCTTCTGCTGGATCGTCGATTTCCCGATGTTTGAATATGACGAAGACGCCAAGAAGATCGACTTCAGTCATAACCCGTTCTCAATGCCTCAAGGCGGTATGGAGGCGCTGGAGGCCGCCAAGACGGATGACGAAATCCTCGACATCAAGGCTTTCCAGTACGACATCGTCTGCAACGGAATCGAATTGTCGTCCGGCGCCATCCGGAACCATCGTCCGGATGTCATGCTGAAAGCATTCGACATGGCCGGATACGGTCCGGAAGTGGTCGAAACCGAGTTTGGTGGCATGTTGAACGCCTTCCGTCACGGGGCTCCGCCGCACGGCGGCATCGCGCCGGGGGTTGATCGTATCGTGATGCTCCTCGCAGATGCAGAGAATATCCGGGACGTCACCCTGTTCCCGATGAATGGTCAGGCGCGTGACCTCATGATGGGTGCGCCAAGCCCGGTGGACGAGCGTCAACTGCGTGAGCTCAACATCCGACTGGCACCGCAGATAAAGTCATGAATCAGAAGCCCGCCAGGGTCATCATCCTGGCGGGCTCTCTTTGATGTCATGTGGGCGGGGTCTATTCGCAGTCTGACAAGTGCAGGCCGAGTGGAAGAAGCGTGCTGTTCGATGCGCAAGCGCCTTCGAAATTGGCCTCTCGCCAGCCGATGAGGCCGGTCAGGTTGGCGCCGACGAACCGGGCGTCCTTGAAAGAGGCGCCCTGAACATTGGCACCATCGAATTTTGACAAGGACAGGTTGGCGCCATTGAAGATTGCGGACATCATGATCGTTCCGCTCAGGTCAGCACCGGACAGGTTCGCTCCAGAAAAGTCAGCACCTTCCAGAGAGGCTGTCGCCAGGTTCGCAGCGGCGAAATTCGCGCCGACCAACATGGCTTTCTGAAGATTGGTGCCGACAAGTATGCTCTGCTTGAATTCGGCGCCAGATGCTTGAACCGCCTGCAAGCGCGCGTTCTCGAGATTGGCACCCGATAGCTTGGCCGACGTAAGGATTGCAGCGCGCATGTCTGCGCCGGTCGCGTGGATGCCTTCGAAATTGGTTTCCTTGGCATGTGTTCCGCGCATGAACGCGTATTCGAGGTTTGCTTCACGGTAATTTGCGCCGCTGAGCGTCCATCCCGTCAGATTGCGTCCAGAAAGGTTGCACCCGCCGCATGAGCCGACATAGCTCGGCGCCCAGGCGACGGGCTGGCTCGGCTGAGCTGTCTCCTGCGCGATCGCGTCGAAAGCGGTCGCAGAAGCAAGCGTGGCAAGGCTGAGCAAAACTCGGTTCATGCCTATTTGGATACCGCTTTGTTTTGCGTGCCAAAACTGAACAAGCTGTAACCACTGTTTCATGGCCACAGGTGTTGCAGATTTGCCATGACCGTTTGTCGTGCGGAAATCGGCCGGAATTACCTATGTTTCCGGGATTCCTCGCCACAGGTATCGCACTCGATGTCGCCGTCTTCGCTTATCTCGAACAGCGTGAAACTTCCGCAAACCGGACAGGCGTCACCAAGGTAGTCTGGCGCATTGAGATCTTCCGATTCTTCGACTTCTGCTGCAACTTCTGCAGCTTCAGCTTCCTCATCGGCCAGTTTCTGAGCTCTTTTCCGGTCAAGGATCACGATATTGTCCGGCAATTGGCCCCGCGAAAAGCCGCGGGAAATGATCTGGGCCGCTTCCTCGGTGAAGGGGGCTGGCTCGGTTCGGGTTCCATCTCCTTCGCCTCGTCCGAGGCCATCGTGCGTGACATCGACTTCGGCCAGGTCATCACGGCCGAGGTACGAAACGGCCAGTTCCCGGAAGATGTAATCCAGAATCGATGTTGCGCGCGTAATGCGGTCATTGCCGGTGACGGCCCCTGCCGGTTCGAACCGGGTGAACACAAAGGCATCGACAAATTCTTCCAACGGCACGCCGTATTGAAGGCCGATGGAGGTTGCGATCGCGAAATTGTTCATCAGGCTTCGGAAAGCGGCGCCTTCCTTGTGCATGTCGATGAAGATTTCACCCAGTGAGCCATCTTCGAACTCCCCGGTGTGCAGGTAGACTTTGTGCCCTCCGACCGATGCTTTCTGGATGTAGCCCTTGCGGCGGTCCGGCAGGCGCGTGCGGGCAGCTCCCTCAGCTGACAGGGCATTCTGGGAAAGCGCAGGTGGTGTGTCCGCCTCCGTGGCAATTTCTTCTGCCAGGGCTGTGATGTGCTCCATGCGGTCACGCACGTCATCATTGGGCGGTGCGCGATGTCCAATCAGTTGAACCGACAAGCCAGCAGCGAGCGCCGTTTCAGCCATATCCAGTCCGCCACGTCCGTCGACAGAGACCACAACATTTCCGCCGAGGGCTTTGGCGCACGCAGTGGCGAATTCGATTTCCGCTTCCGGAGAGGCGCCAACCTGAAGGCCGCAATCAGCCATGATGTCGGCGGTGGCATCTCCGTATTCGCCTGAGATGGTTGTTTCAGCCGTCTGGATATCCTTGCGCGAAAACCCGATGGCAGAGAGGAGCCCACCACCATCCGCGTCGAATTCTTCCGGCGCGAGCTTGAGATCGGTCGAAATGATTTCGTCGCCCAGCACCCAGCGCGAGAATGCGGCGTTCAAGGGCAGGCCTTCACCCAGCGCACGGGAAACCTTGTCGAGCGCAACATCGGTAAAGCCGCGATCCCGAAGCCGATCCAGACCCAGCGCTCGATCGAGGTCAGATTCGCCGGACTCCGCGATCCGTTCCAAAGCCATGGGCAGGCGTTCTGGCGCGTGATGGGCAATACCGAGGCGTCCGGCGCGCGAAAGGGTTGGGCTTTCATCTCCGTATGCCAGCACGGTCGCGAGCGGAGCTGTGCCGTGGCTTTCGCAATCGGGGAGGAAGGCACCCAGATCCGCAACTGGTAGCAAAAGCACGCTGCAGGTGCGCTTGCCTGAGGCCTTTCGCGGCTCAAGACCCAGTGTCTTTGCCTGTGAGGCTGTGAACGCCGCTCCGGTGGCGCCCGAGCGGACAAGCGAACAAAGAGCGGCTGCGACAGAGCTGCCCTCTGGTGACGCGTAGTCGATCCCCAAAGACATGACAGCAGCGGACAGGCCGGCGACGATGATCGCGCCCTCCGTCATTTCTTCTGCCGCAGCTTCGAGCGCCTCGCAGAGATAGTCTGCTTCAATCCCGTCAGGTCCCACAGCCATCGCGACATCAACGATGCGCGCTGTTGTGCCGGCGGCAGGCATCACCTCATGGGTCAGGATGATCTCCGCACCTTCGCGCATGGATTCGACCAGTAGCTGCTCCAGAACCGGATCAAGCGTTTCGGGCTGGAAAACCGCTGGTGCGGGGGCGGCTGCGCTCACAGCTGCAGCACGCAGGGCGTCGGCGGTGCGTTGGAACCCTCCTGGCTGTCTGAGGGCTTCTTCCAGCACATCCTGAGGTAAACCTGCAGCAAGCGCTTCAGCGAGGTCGGCATTCAGGGGAGCGTCCCCGAACCGCTCGAGAATCTCCGCTGAAGCCAATTGGGAGACGCTGACCAGTGCGGCGGCAGAGTATGCGGCGGTCGTTGCCTTGAGCGATTCGGGAGTCAGCGGTCTGCGCTGTCTTCCCGCACCTCTGAACATCTCGGAAAGCGAAGCCGGTTCCGACAGCAAGCCATCCGATACGGCTGCAGTCAGGATTTCCGTTATACGCATATCGTCCATGCCATATCTCCCCAGCGAATCACTCGGACCAGCGTGACCCTTGAACCCCTTCGGGGCAAGCGCTGCGCAACAACCACGGTCTCTTAAGCATGAGGGAAATTGCGGCGCATTGCCTGCGGCGGCGGTATGGATTAGTTGCCCCTGAGCCGCCATATTGCGGACATCAACTCACGGCAGGACAGGCCATACGATGCTGAAGCAACTCTTTACCTGGTGGAGCGGCCACACGCTCGGCGCAGCGTTCGATATCGGGCGACGCTCCACATTCGTCGGCACCGACGAATACGGCAACCGTTACTTTGAGGAACGCAAGCCCTCACTCGAAGGCCGCCGCCGCCGTTATGTGATGTACAAGGGCCTCGCAGAACCGTCCAAGGTTCCGGCAGACTGGCATGGATGGCTGCACCACACCGTTGATGAGGCGCCGACCAAGTCGCCACTTACGCGCCGGGACTGGGAAACCGATCACAAACCGAACATGACCGGTACACCTTGGGCAACCAAGCCCAAGGGGAGCCTGTCTGGTGGTGGTCACCGTCAGAAGGCAACTGGCGACTACGAAGCGTGGTCTCCTGATGCGTGAGTCGATGTTTGAAACCCTGGTTGGTGCGATTGTCGTCGTTGTCGCCGGTGTTTTCCTCTGGTTCGCCATCGCGCGCGGCGGGAAAGCCTCCGCAGGACCGGACAGGTACGAACTCGAAGCCCGCTTCAATAATATCAGCGGCATCGAGCGCGGGTCCGACGTTCGAATCGCAGGTGTGAAGGCTGGCGTGGTCAAAGCCATTGAAGGTGACCCCAAGCGCTTCGAAGCTGTCATGACGATGAGCCTGGACAAGAAATGGCAGCTGCCAGAGGACACGGATGCGCGCATTTCGACAGATGGGCTGCTGGGCGGTGCCTATGTGGCTCTGGAGCCCGGTGGCAGCTTTGACAATATTCCGCAGGATGGCTCAGGCGAAATCCAATATACCCGCGGCAGCGTGGATCTGTTGACCCTGTTTGCATCATTTGCCTCAGGCGGCGGAAATGGCGGCGGGGAATCCGGGGCTGCCTCGGAACCTGCACCTGCTGCGGATGAGGCTTATCCTCTGGATGGAGATCAGTGATGTTTCGAGCACTTGCCGCGGTTGCTGTCGTCGCAGGACTGGTGGGAGCGGCACACGCCGCAACCTATGTCCAGAAAGACAAGGCAACGCTGCGTGCGCTCGACAAAATCACCGGACGGTCTACCGATATTGAAGTCGTTGTCGGGCAACCCGTTGTCTTCGGCTCTCTGAAAGTGGAACTGGAGGTCTGCTACCAGACACCTCCGGAAGAAGCGCCGGAGAGCGCGGCATTTCTCAAGGTTTTCTCCACGCAACCAGTCGCTGTGGAAACCATGGATGCGGCAATCGATGCCAACGCCGTGGAGACGGTGAGTGAGGAAAATCCGGAATTGTTCTCTGGTTGGATGTTCGCATCTTCACCGGGCCTCAGCGCGTTGGAGCACCCGGTCTATGACATCTGGGTGATTCGCTGCACGGCTCCTGAACCGGTGAAGTTGCCGGATGATCCGGACCGCCCGCAGTAAAAGTCTGCTCTGATTTCCAGGGCCATCTTTAGCCGGCGCTTGAAGTCAGCGCGTGGAATTTCGACCAGACCGAATTGTTCCAGATGCGGGTTATGGAACTGCGCATCCAGCAGGGTGAAGCCCCCCTCGATCAACCTCGCAACAAGATGCACGAGCGCAATCTTTGAGGCATCGGTTGCGCGGGAAAACATGCTTTCGCCGAAAAAGGCTCCGCCAAGCGCGACACCATAAAGCCCGCCCACCAGTTTTCCGGAATCGTCCCAGCATTCGATTGAATGCGCGTATCCTTCACGGTGAAGGGCGCTGTAGAGGTTCAGGATGGTGGAGTTGATCCAGGTCGTTTCACGGCCGTCTGAGCTCTCGGCGCACATTTCCATGACACGTGAAAAAGCCGTATCAGCGGTCACGCGATAGGGCTCCTGTTTCACACGCCGCTTGAGTCGTTTCGGTATATGAAACCCGTCCAGCGGCAGGATGCCCCGCATGTCAGGGTCCACCAGAAACAGATTCGGATCATCGCGGGCGTCGCCCATGGGGAAGACGCCCCGGCGATAGCAGGCGAGAAGGTCATTTGTGCCGAACCGTGCAGACATGCCCCTATATGGAGAAGCTGCCGGGCCTGTGTCCATTGGACTTGTGTGTCGCGTCAGGCCTTTTTCTCAGGACTGTCTTCTTCAACGATCTTGTTGTCGGCGAGAAACTTCTCCAGCCAGTGGATGTTGTAGTTACCGTTCTGGACGTCTTCGTTTTCAACCAGGCGCCGGTGTAGATCCAGCGTGGTGTGAACGCCGCCAACGACCATTTCGGACAGGGCGCGACGCAGCCGCATCAGGCATTCCCGCCGGGTGCGGCCGTGGACGATCAGCTTTCCAATGAGCGAGTCGTAATGCGGTGGGATGCGATACCCGGCATAGACCGCACTATCGAGGCGGACATCCGGCCCGCCCGGCGCATGGAAATCCGTGATGAGGCCCGGTGAAGGCACAAAGGTTTCGGGGTGTTCGGCGTTGATCCGGCACTCAATCGCGTGGCCGACAAGCAGGACGTCTTCCTGGCGGAACGACAGTTTCTTGCCCTCGGCGATACGGATCTGCTCGCGAACGAGGTCGATCCCGGTGATCATTTCGGTCACCGGATGCTCCACTTGCAGGCGTGTGTTCATTTCGATGAAATAGAACCGGCCATCTTCGTAGAGGAATTCAATCGTACCTGCGCCGCGATAGCCGAGCTTTTCCATGGCTTTCGCGCAGATCATGCCGATCTCTTCGCGCTGCGCCTGGGTCAGTTCGGGCGATGGGGCTTCTTCGAAAACTTTCTGGTTGCGGCGCTGCAGGGAACAGTCGCGTTCCCAGAGATGAGCGACGTTGCCATGCGTATCAGCGATCACTTGCACTTCGATGTGACGTGGGCCCTGAAGGTATTTTTCCAGATAGACCGCGTCATCACCAAAGGCTGCCTTGGCCTCTGTTTTGGCTGTCCGGACAGCATTTTCGAGATCGGCTTCGGTTTTCGCCAGCTTCATGCCGCGACCACCGCCGCCGGCGGAGGCTTTCACAAGAACCGGGAAGCCGATCTTCTTGGCAGATTTCTTCGCCTCGGCAATTGATGTGATCGCACCGTCTGAGCCGGGCACACAAGGTACGCCAGCATCAATCATGGCCTGTTTGGCGGCGATCTTGTCACCCATTATCCGGATATGCTCAGCCGTAGGTCCGATAAAGGCGAGGCCATGTGCCTCTACCATCTCGGCAAACTGGGCGTTCTCAGAGAGGAATCCGTACCCAGGATGGATCGCATCAGCGCCGGTGATTTCCGCGGCGGCCAGAATTTGGGACTTCTTCAGATAGCTCTGCGAAGAGGGGGCTGGTCCAATGCAGACGCTCTCGTCGGCCAGGCGGACAGCCATGGCGTCGCGGTCCGCTTCGGAGTGCACGACAACCGTGGCCAGGCCCATTTCTTTACAGGCGCGGTGGATGCGAAGCGCAATCTCACCGCGATTCGCGATGAGAACCTTCTGGATGGTGCGTTGTTCTGTCATGCTATTCGATCAGAATGAGCGGCTCGCCAAATTCGACAGGCTGGGAGTCGGTGACATAAATTGCCTTCACCGTGCCAGCCCGATCCGCTTCGACAGGATTGAAGGTCTTCATGGCCTCGACCAGCATGAGCGTGTCGCCCTTTTTAACTTTGTCGCCAACTGAAATGAATGCTTTGGCGCCGGGTTCCGGAGAAAGGTAGGCGGTGCCGACCATGGGCGATTTGATCGCATTATCGGGCGTTTCAGAAACAGTTTCAGCCGGGGCAGCCGCAGGTTGGGCTGCAGCAGGTGCCGTAGCTGCTGCGACCGGTGCAGGCGCAGCGACTGCAGCTTGCACGACGGGTGGTGTCGGCTTGTTGACGCGGATCCGCAGACCCTCATGTTCAACTTCAATCTCACCAAGGTCCGCCTCGCGAAGGATGGCGGCGAGTTCCCGGACAAGACCGGTATCCAGCTTGTTCTTGCCAGTGCTCATGGATTCTATCCGTCCCTTATGTTCCTGACAGCTTTAGCGCGGCCATCAGGGCAAGCTCATAACCATAGGCGCCGAGGCCCGCAATCGATGCGTTCACAGCAGGCGCGACATAATTCACTTGCCGAAAATCCTCGCGTGCAGCGGGGTTCGACAAGTGTACTTCCACCACCGGCACCTGACAGGCCCGCAGCGCGTCGTGAAGCGCTATCGATGTGTGCGTGTAGGCGCCGGCATTGAGGATGACCGCGGAAGCCTCGCGGGAGGCTTCCTGTATCCAGGTCACCAATTCGCCTTCGGAATTGGTTTGGCGTGCCTCTACAGGCGTATCGCCGGATTTCGCTTTCAGACGATCGTGAATGTCCTCAAGCGTGTCCCGGCCATAAATATCCGGTTCCCGCGTGCCGAGCAGGTTGAGGTTGGGGCCCCCGAGGACATATATCGGCTTCACCATTGGGTGTTGTCTTGCGCTGTAACGCCGGGCAAGGCAAGGCCTGCTGACGCACGGAGTTGCAGCGGATGAAGATAATGCTGAACGGTGAAACCCGCGAAATTGAGGCGGGCACGACGGTGGCGATGCTGGTCACAATGCTTTCGGCGGATGCCGGGCGCGACCCGCGCGGTGTCGCGATTGAGCGAAACCTTGAAATTGTTCCGAAATCCGAGCACGCCACGACCACGATTGAAGACGGAGATCGTATCGAACTGGTGCAGTTTGTCGGTGGCGGCTGACAGGCCCATCCTATACGAATTGCCTATCTGTAGAATTGGAACTGTCCCTTGAAAGATCCTCTCATAATTGCCGGAAAATCCTATGGTTCGCGTCTTATCGTGGGCACCGGGAAATATGCCTCTTACCAGCAGAATGCTGATGCTGCGCGCGCAGCCGGTGCAGAGATTGTGACAGTCGCCTTGCGGCGCGTGAATTTGTCCAATCCGGATGAAGAGCGCCTGACCGATTTTGTTAAGCCGGATGAATTCACTTACCTGCCGAATACGGCGGGCTGCTTCACGGCGGATGAAGCTGTGCGCACGTTGCGGCTCGCCCGCGAAGCAGGCGGTTGGAATCTGGTGAAACTGGAAGTCCTGGCGGATCAGAAAACGCTATACCCGAACATGCCCGAGACGCTGAAAGCGGCCGAAGCGCTTCTCGCGGATGGGTTTGAAGTGATGGTGTACTGCTCCGACGACCCGGTTTACGCGAAAATGCTGGAAGAGGCGGGGTGCTGCGCGATCATGCCGCTCGGTTCGCTGATCGGTTCCGGGCTGGGCATCATGAACCCGGTCAATATCCGCCTGATTGTGGAGCAGAGCCGTGTGCCTGTGATCGTCGATGCCGGCGTCGGCACAGCGTCTGACGCGGCCATCGCCATGGAACTCGGTTGTGATGGTGTGCTGATGAATACAGCCATTGCTGCTGCCAAGGATCCGGTCCTGATGGCGTCGGCCATGAAGCATGCGGTCTTTGCCGGTCGCGAAGCCTATCTCGCTGGACGCATGCCGAAGAAAATGTACGCCGATCCAAGTTCTCCGCTCGCCGGTTTGATCTGATTCTGCGCTTCAGGCGGTCCAGGACAATCTACGTATTTTCAGCCCGGTACGTATCAAAGTGGTTTCGTTGATCGGTGCCACTTGGTGAAACGTAAGCTGGCCTGAAGCGCGCGATGAGATGTTTGGCGTTGGAAGAGAGGCCTACGCTTTGACGAGTCCGATTTCGCGGAGACGTTCCATGAGGTAGTCCTGCGCGGTAATCGGTGGCTCGGCTTTGCCGCCTTCCGCGACACAGTCCGGCAATGCCTCGATCATCACATCCTGGTTGAAGTGCAGGAAGAAGGGGGTCGAGTAACGCGGAAACCTGGAGCGTTCCGGGGAGGGGTTTACGACCCGGTGTGTTGTGGAAGGTAATACGCCGGCCGTGAGCCTTTGGAGCATGTCCCCGCAATTGATCACGAGTGCGTTGGGCGGCGGGCTCACGGCGAGCCATTTGCCGGAGCGGTGCTTCACTTCCAGCCCGGCTTCTTCGGCGCCCAACAGAAGTGTGATGACATTGATGTCCTCGTGGGCGCCGGCCCGCACGGAGCCTTCCGGCGGAGGGTTTGTCTGAGGGGGATAGTGGAGAAGGCGAAGTATCGAATTGCCGACATCGACCTTGTCATCGAACCAGGACTCTTCCAGCTTCAGATGAAGTGCCACGGCCCGCAGCAGCTGACGGCCGAACATATCAAGCGCATCATACAATCCACGTGTTGCAGAATCGAAGTCCGGGACTTCCGGAACAGATGGCGTGTCCGCCATGGTCGATCGGTAGGGGGAGTTGGCAGGCAGCGCGCGGCCGGTGTGCCAGAACTCCTTGAGGTCTGCTTCGGCTTTGCCCTTGGCGTTCTCGGTTCCAAAAGCTGTATACCCGCGTTGGCCCCCGCCGGCGCGGCCGTCATATTTCAATTTGGTTTCTTCTGGCAGAGCGAAGAAGTCTTTGGTCGCTTGCAGGTTCGCATCGATGACCGACTGGGAAACCGGGTGTTCGGAAATGACGGCAAAACCGGTTTCACGGAACGACCGGCCGAGTGCGTCAGCGAAGGCCTGCTTGTCTTCCTGCCAAAGGGGGAACGGGACGGGTTTGAAATATTCGGTCATCTGTCCTGCCTAGCCAGCTTGTGCGATGCGGAAATAAGTAACTACCACAGGACGGGTCGCCGGATACAGCCAAAGGCATTTGCCCGCTGCGGGAAATGGGCAATTTCCCAACAACCGCAGCCGATAAGACGATGGGGGCTTGCGGTTGGGCGAACCATTCAATAGACCGACAGTCCGCGCTGGAGAGGTGGCCGAGTGGCTGAAGGCGCGCCCCTGCTAAGGGCGTATACGTTAACGCGTATCGAGGGTTCGAATCCCTTCCTCTCCGCCACGCCGCCAAATGTGAAGCACACGCCGCGCGCTCCCCTTTCGTCCGACAGCATTCAGAAGCGCCGTGATCCAGTGGTTAGCCCAGTTGGTAGAGCATCGCGTTTACACCGAGAGGGTCAGCGGTTCGGGCCCGTTCCCGCCGACCATCCTGTTCAAGGCATTATGGCTTTCCGCTGCGAATTCGGTCTGTAAACCCGCCCGCCAGTCTTGCATCTTAAAGCCGTGTAAGCACGTCTCAGGCAATCCGGGCTTAATTTACTCGGATCAGCTGGATGGGAACGGGGGCAAGTACAGGTGAGTTCATATTCCTATCATAGCGTTATGCCGCACCGTGTGGCTGTCACGTGTCCCGAATGTGCAAGTGAAGCCGTTTTCGAATTCGCGGAGCGCGTCCGGATAAAATCCAACGATGATCTTCATTGGTTTGAAAAATCGAAGCACTTCGATTGCCTGAAGCAGGCAGATCCGAATGGGCAGTATTATCATTCAGCGATCTTTTACCATAAGCTTGTGGGCAATGCCTTCCCGTTGATAAGCGATCTTCCGCGCGGATATCGAATCGACGATTGGGCGCATTCCGAACATCAGTTCCGCCCCTTAAGCGACTGGCGAGGCACCCTCGTCTGCGAGTCATGTGGCAAACGTAGCAAGCACACTCTGGACTGGCCAAAGGAAGCCTATTTTCAAATAGAGTATAGAAATCAGAATTTGTGGGCGTTTGATCGTGCAAGCAGCGCGGAGCTGATAGACTATATCTGCGCGTCGCACCGAAGGGCGGACGATTTTATCTATTGGCCGTTCCTGATGAAAATTCCTCACGTCTTTCTGACAAAGCAGGCGCGGGAGCCGGTCGTGAAGCGTTTGAGAAAAAGACTGGCGTGAAATGGACACCGCAGCGAAATTCGTGGACGGCAATGAGATCAGCCTGATCTGCTGGCGGGATTGGTATGACGGTCCGGTGTCCGGGCTCGCGCATTGGGACGGCAGTTATGTCTGGTTCTGCCTCAAGAGCGATGCTGGGGAAGAGATCCGCACCTATGAGCTTTTTGCACTTACACGGGAGCAGGTCGCGGAATGCCTGGCCTGGTTTGAGGAAAAGCGCGAATGGTTCGAAACCCGAGCGCCGCAGATCCGCAATATAAGACGCGACATTGCCGACGCGGCAGAACAGGAACGCCTGATCGCAGCGCAAAGACTATCCCTGCGGGAATGGAATGGTCCCGAGATCTGCTCGCATGCCATCGCGCGGTTTACCGATGATCATGTGGGGGCTGGCTGGTTCGATGCCGAGCGGTGGTGCCCGCTGCAAGACGAACCAAATCCGACCTAGGAAAAGCCATTGTTTTACGTCGTGATGAGCCGGATCGAGCTTATCGAGCATTTTATCAGGGGACTATTTTCATGAGATTTGTATTGGTTGCGGCATTGTCCATGTTCGCGCTGAGCAGTTACGCGGAAACCGCTTGCGACTTTCCGGAAGACATGTGCGTGGCGCAGGAAGCGTTTGAAGCGGCCGACGCGCAAATGGAACAAACGCTTGAAGCTATCGAGATCAAAATCGAGAACAACGGGTTCGAGGATTTCATGGTCGAGTCCGCGGACATCAGTGAAAGCCTGGAGCTGGGGCAGGCGGCCTGGACAAGTTATCAGGATGCGCATTGTGCCGCCGTTTATCGTCTGATGAGTGGCGGCACCTCCCGCCATGAGGATGAGCTGAACTGCCTCACAGAGCTGACCGAGGCGCGGACCGCGCAATTACAGTCGCTTTATGACGTGACGGCGGACACTGTGACGGACGATGATCTCAGCTGGCTGCATGGCGCCTGGTATGAGAGCTGTTCTTCCAGCGGTTTCGTTTTCCATTTTTTCGTCAATAGCGACGGTGTCTTTGCAGATACGGCACCAGAAGGCGGCTTTCCTGCGGATCCGAGCCAAATGCCCCCGGCAGATATTCTGCTGGGTTACAACGGAGTCGTTGAAATTACGCCATTTGGTTGGGATACCGGTTTTTTGCGGATCAAGTCAGGTGGTCAGGGCAACCTGATCGGCGAATCGTATGAAACAGTTGATGGATCAACGATCCTGATCGACGAGTTCGAGCTTTTTCAGTGTCCAGATAATAAAAGTACGGATGAATGAGCATATCGGAAGATGATGTTTTAGGTGTTCTGAAACAGATCGAGACAGGCGATATAACGCTTGTACCTGATTACGATCCGCAAGAGCGCATCAAGGGCGATGTTCTATACCGCGCCAGCAATGGCTGGACGATTGAAGTGTCCAACTGGAGCGGTGAGTTCGCAGGGATTGTGGAGATCGGCCTTCCGGACGGCAGCATTCTGGATATCGACCACCTTGATCGGTGCATGCCGGGGGTGGCCGAATACTTTCCCGGCAAAGACGTTGCTTGGCGGGCCTACCGCATGAAAGCGCTTGAGACAGGTTTCATCTATCTTTCAGATGACAAGCTTGGCCGGTTTGCGGATGCCAGAGAGGGGATGGTGGTGTCGAACCCGTCCAGCGAACCGCCATGGATCATTGTGAATCACAGCCTACGGGATGTGACGGTCGCTCGGTGGCCGGGCCGGCTTTGGCTGGCGCAGGTTCTGGACAGGCTGGAGCCGCAGGATCATCGTGGAAATTATACGCGATGCGTTTCGGTAAAGATCGTCCGGGAGATGCCGACGCATAATCTGTTCGGTCCGTATGGGGAGCAGGTGGAACAGGTTCTGCGTTTTGCAGGCGGCCTTGATCGCGGAGGTGCTGAAAGACTCGCGAGTCATCGTCACCCGGACGCAGCAGAACTCACCTCTCAAGGTTGGCATCGCTGGCAGGCATTGGTGGCGGAAAAGGACGGTACACCGGACCGGGACATGCGCGGGGTCGTGACAGCGGCGAATAATCAGAAATCACCTGTCGGCCACGGACTGTCGCTTGCTCATCGCGCTGTCTCGGATGCGGCCGAGCGAATTGATGGTGATGCGGCTTTTGAGGAAGACGAAGAAGAACGCTGGCTGATCGGGCCGTGGGCTGCTGCCGGCAGTGCCATGCTTGAAACAGTCTGGGGGCTCGGCGCGCCGGAACTGTTTGACGTGCCTGAGCGGGAAAAACTTCTGCGGGCATGGCAGAAGAGGCCGGGGCATGACGGAGTTTGAATGTTGACCTCAAAGTATTCTATCGACGGCTCCATTCTTCCCAGTACGACTTGCAAAGATTGTCCAAAAATTCGATGGAATAGCAGGTGTGGTTTGCATCCCAAACGTTTGCGCTTTGTGTCCGGACAAAGAGGTCGCCTCCGATAAAGTCTGACGGAAAGGCATGTTGCGCACATGTGACTTTCACAGTGCCATCATCATCTTTTGCTTCGAGGATTTGCAGATCAGTGGACATAATAAATTCCAGATCCGTCAGCGTTCTCGACTCGTTTGTCTCATGGTCTGGCCAGGTCACGAATTTGATCGGGCCGGAAATTTCGAGTTCGACATGAAATCCCTTTAATTCCGGAGAAATCCTTTGAGCCAGATACAAGATGGCAACTTCAAGAATGAGCTTGTCCTGCTTCAGTTCGTATTGCTTAATTCCGCCGTCGTGAAAGAGTGAGAAAAGACGCGCTATGTCGCTGCTACCTGTTATCATTTGAGGGTGACCTTTGTTCGGTGAGGCTTCATCATCACGTTCAGAGATGAGAATCGATCCAGATTTCTTGAGAGTGCGAACCGTGAAGACGTGGTAGAAGCGGCCTTAAGCGTGACGGTGTTGCCCCAATAATTCTTGAGAGTAGACACCGTAACTTTCAGCTGCCCACATACCATTTCGGGTCATGACTTTCGGCATAAGCGGTCAATGCGCGCTGGTGGATCTTCAGATCTTTGTGCTTCTTCCCATCCGGAAAATGAATGCAGAAACAGCCTTCGCCCACATGATCGATTGTGTACCGAACGTTTTGGTATTCGACATGGCCACCCCGACCCTCATGCACGACTTTTATTTTATCAGACATTGTCCGCCTCGTTATTCCAATACCTGCCACTCGGTGATCGAAGTCGCCGGGCGGACCTCCCAGTTCTCACCGTCGCGGCTGCGGTAAGCCGCATAGGTCGTGCAGCATCCGCCTGCGCCCAATGCCTGGGTGCCAATTTCGATCTGGATAAATTCGCCGTCAAATTCGAGACGCTCTCTGATGCATTGTTGTGGCAAGGGATAGGGTGCGGGCTCAAACAGGAGCGTCCAGGTTTCCGGCGCGCCGCCGGAGGAGGCAGATTTGTACACCTTGCAGGATTTGATTCCGAAAAGAACGGGCTCGCCAGTTGCTAATGGAAGCTCGACGGTTGGTGTCGTGAACACCGGCTCAGCCGAAGGCGAGCTGTCAGTTTCCTGATGGGTCGGAGATGTCGGTTCAGAGCAGGCGGTCACGGCCGCCATTACGCCGATAAGGGTGATGAAGGGGATTGAGGGGCGCCAATACAGTATCTGTCGTTCACCCATCCGGTTATTGTGCTTCATCACCATTCAAAATTATCCAATCAACTTTGCTGAAAAAAAACCGAGTTATGCCTCATCGCTGATGATCTGCCAGCCCAATGCCAAGGCGATCCGTTCTGCCAGACCGGTGCAGATATCTGCTGATTTTTGATCCCCTTTGGCCTCACATAACAGCGGTACATGGCCCTCAACACATCCTTGATGAAGTACTCATGCGTGCAATCACTCTTCATCCTCCCAAATGAAGGCGCAGTCTTCGTCTTCCAGGAAAAGTTTCAGACGTGCTTTGTCGCCCGCAAATACATAAGTCTTGTCCGGCATGGGGACGGCATCATTCAAGACATCTCCAATAAAGCCTTTGATTGCCGAATTCATGACGGCTTTGGAGCTGTATGGCAGACCGGCTTCCAGATAAGTCGAGCGTTCAACATATTTTCTAAGGCTAGCAATAACGGCATCATCATGTGCGCCTACACGCTTAAAGCTAAAGCTGACATGATCGTTGAGAATGATCCTGAAGATGATCTCCACATGGTCTTGGTAAACATAGATATCTCGCGACATACCATAATAGGATTTGAGATAGGCACAGTCCTCAAAGTGCGTGATCAGTTTGCTCGATTTTGACATGATCACCCGGCAAACACATGGCTGAAAGCAATGATGAGTTTTGTGGTCATCTGTATTGTGAGGCCTTCCGGGCGGCTGACTTTCCAGTGGCTCGCGCTGGCCGACAGCGTGTCGCGGAACGACATCACCCGATGGGCCATCTGCTTCTCGACATGCGTTTGTCCTTCATAGTGTTCAGAGAGGACGGTCAGTGCCTTCAGGAAGTGTTCGAGCCGCTCAGTCTCCACATCGTCGCTCATCCGGAATTTCGTGAAGAGGCCATCATCGGCGTCATACTCGTGTTCGAACAATGCGAATGCGTCTTCCGTCTTCATGGTGTCTTGAATCGCTTTCCTGACTTCGGCGTTAAACTAGTCCGGACAAGTTGACGAGATAAAGGCGCAGATCGCCATAATTTGTTACCTTTCAAGCGGGTATGTTTGCCCGAGGGAGGGATGCATGTTCAGGCATTTTGATATACGTCCGGAAGCCTCTTGGAGTGACTATACCCCTAACGGCGTTCTGGCGGACCATATCTATAACCTGGCCTTGCCCAGGGTGAACGAGCAGGATTGGGCCTATATCAATCCGGCGAGCGGGATTGGAATATTTGAAGATGCAGCAGGAAATTACCTGTGCCTTGAGACAGCGGATGAGGGGGCAGCGAATGTCATACAGTCCATGCATTGCGGACTGGAAGACGAGACGCCTTCGGAGATGAAACAATTTATTGATCAGTTCGTGACGGATTTCGATCTGATCGTCGCACTTAAAGAAGACACGTAACGCAACGCCGAATTCGAT